>NZ_JBIMKE010000038.1:0-62733 GCF_043673425.1 Streptomyces sp. M41
ATCTGCAGGGCCGGCTGGATCTGGGCGCGTTCGTGACCGAGACCATCGCGCTGGACGAGGTGGAGAAGGCGTTCGAGTGGATGCATCACGGCGACGTCCTGCGCTCGGTGGTGGTCCTGTGAGGGCGGGCGTGCGCATCGAACACCTCGTGACCTCGGGGACGTTCTCGCTGGACGGCGGCACCTGGGACGTCGACAACAACGTGTGGCTCGTCGGCGACGACCACGAGGCGATCGTCATCGACGCGGCACACGA
Source organism: Streptomyces sp. M41 (assembly GCF_043673425.1). NCBI lineage: Bacteria > Bacillati > Actinomycetota > Actinomycetes > Kitasatosporales > Streptomycetaceae > Streptomyces > Streptomyces sp. M41. The sequence goes on from NZ_JBIMKE010000038.1 coordinate 256, forward strand.
CGCCCAGGCGGTCGTCGAGGCCCTCGGAGGCCGGACCCTGCGGGCCATCGTGTGCACCCACGCCCACGACGACCACATCGCCGCCGCCCCGGATCTCGCCCTGCGCACCCGAGCCCCGGTCCTGCTCCATCCGGACGACCTGCCGCTGTGGAAGCAGACCCACCCGGACCGCCTGCCCGACGGCGAGCTGGCCGACGGCGAGACCCTCGCCGTCGCGGGCGTCGAAATGACCGTGCTGCACACCCCCGGGCACGCCCCGGGTGCGGTCTGTCTGTACGCACCGGCCCTGACAGCGCTCTTCAGCGGCGACACGCTCTTCGCGGGCGGGCCGGGGGCGACGGGACGGTCGTACAGCCACTTCCCGACCATCATCGACTCGATCCGGGACCGGCTGCTGACGCTGCCCGGTGACACGGTCGTCCACACCGGACACGGCCCGACGACCACGATCGCGGCCGAGGCCCCCCACCTCCAGGAGTGGCTCGACCGCGGTCACTGACCGCCCCCCGATGGTCCCCGCACGGCGCCCGTTCCACCTGTTCTTGCAGGTGGTTCGGGCGTTTCGGGCTGCCCGGAGACCGGCCGGAACGCCGGTCGGAACGGGGCGTTTGCACGCCTTGACAACGCTTCGGAGCGGCCTCCAGACTGACGTTGCGCTTACCGCAATCCGTTTCGCTATACGCACCGAGGTGTCATGATGATTCCCGCGTGCCGTCTCACGGATCTCCCGCGAGGCGAGGCCCTCCGGCTCGACATCGACCCGCCGGTCTCGGTGTTCCACACCGACGACGGCGAGCTCTTCGCCATCGACGACACCTGCACCCACCAGGACGCCTCGCTCGCCGACGGCTGGCTGGAGGGTTGCGAGGTGGAATGCCCGCTGCACGCCTCGAAGTTCGACCTGCGCACCGGTGCCGTCGACGCCCCGCCGGCCAGGCTTCCGGTCCGTACCCACGAGGTCTTCCTCGAGGACGGCATGGTCTACGTCCGGGTGTCGACCGACGCCCCCAATCTGCCGCCCTGCGTCGCCGCCCGGCTCGCCGGTGGTCCCGCGTGAGGACGGTCGCCGTGGTCGGCGCCTCGCTGGCCGGCCTGTCGGCGGTGCGCTCGCTGCGCAAACAGGGCTACGACGGGCGGCTCGTCGTCATCGGTGACGAACTCCACCGCCCGTACGACCGGCCGCCGCTGTCCAAGGAGTTCCTGGCCGGCACCCTCGGTGAGGCGGATCTGGCGCTGGAGCCGGACGGCGAGGAACTGGGCGCCGAGTGGCTGCTCGGCACCCGCGCCACCGGCCTGGACCGCGGCGAGCGCACCGTCCGGCTCGCCGACGGCCGCCAGGTAAGGGCCGACGGCGTCGTCGTCGCCACCGGGGCCGCCGCCCGCATGCTGCCCGGCACCGAGGGCCTGGCCGGGGTGCACGCCCTGCGCACCCTGGACGACGCCCGCGCCCTGCGCGACGAACTGGCCGCGGGCGGACGGCTGGTGGTGATCGGCGGCGGCTTCATCGGCGCCGAGGTCGCCTCCACCGCCTACGCCCTGGGGCTCGACGTGACGGTCGTCGAGGCGGCCCCGACGCCGCTCGCGGGACCGCTCGGCGCGACCATGGGCGCCGTCGTCTCCGGCCTCCATCTCGACCACGGCGTACGGCTGTTGTGCGGGGTGGGTGTCAAGGGGCTGAGCGGGGAGCGCAGGGTGGACGCCGTCCTGCTCGAGGACGGCCGCTGCGTCCCGGCCGACAGCGTCGTCGTGGGCGTGGGGGCCCGCCCCTGCGTCGAGTGGCTGACGGGATCCGGCCTGGAGCTCGACAACGGCGTCAAGTGCGGCGCCGACGGCCGGACCGGCCTCGCCGAGGTGGTCGCGGTCGGCGACTGCGCCAACTGGTACGACCCCCGCGCGGGCGCCCACCACCGCGTCGAGCACTGGACCGGGGCGCGGGAGCGGCCGGACGCCGCCGTCGCCGCGCTGCTGGCGGGCGGCGCGGCACAGCCGGGGCAGCCCCGGCCGCCGTACTTCTGGTCCGACCAGTACGGGGTGAAGATCCAGTTCGCGGGGCACGCGGCCGGTGCCGACAGCGTGACGGTCGAGGAAGGCACCCCCGACGACCGGAACGTCCTCGCGGTCTACCGGCGCGCGGGCACGCCCGTGGCCGTGCTCGGCATGAACCAGCCCCGGCTCTTCACGCGGTGGCGCAAGCAGCTCGCCGCCGCGACCTCCTGACGCCGTACCCCCGGCCTCCCCCCGCATGACCCCTCCACGTCCCCGAGGAGTGCACCGTGACCTCGACCAGCCTGCCGGGCAGCCTGATCGCCACCCTCCCCGGCTCCTCCTACACCGATCCGGCGATCTTCGCCCTGGAGCAGGAGCGCATCTTCGAGACCATGTGGTTCTGCGTCGCGCGCGCCTCGGACCTGGCCAGGGCCGGCGCCTTCCGCACCGTCGACGTGGGCCGCGAGAGCATCCTCGTCACCCGCTCCCGCGACGGCTCGATCCGGGCCTTCTTCAATGTCTGCCGGCACCGTGGCGCCCGCCTCTGCACCGAGGAGGCCGGCGAGGTCAAGCGTGCCTTCCAGTGCCCGTACCACGCCTGGACCTACGGCCTCGACGGCAAGCTCGTCGCCGCGCCCAACCTCACCAAGATGCCCGACGTCGGCCGCACCGAGTACGGCCTGGCGCCGGTGGCGGTCCGGGAATGGCTCGGCTACGTCTGGGTTTGCCTGGCGGAGAACCCGCCCTCCTTCGAGGAGGACGTGCACGGCGAGATCGTCGGCCGTCTCGGCGATGTGGCGTCGATCGAGGGGTACGACATCGAGGGACTGTCGCTGGGCAAGCGGATCGTCTACGACGTCCGGGCCAACTGGAAGCTCATCATCGAGAACTTCATGGAGTGCTACCACTGCGCCACCATCCACCCCGAGCTGACCGAGGTGCTCCCCGAGTTCGCCGACGGCTACGCCGCCCAGTACTACGTCGGGCACGGCGCCGAGTTCGCCGCCGAGGCCCAGGGGTTCACCGTCGACGGTTCCGCGGGGCTGGACCGCATCCCCGGGGTGAGGGAGGAGCAGGACCGCCGCTACTACGCGATCACCGTCAGGCCGCAGGTGTTCATCAACCTCGTCCCGGATCATGTGATCTTCCACCGGATGTTCCCGGTGGCCGTCGACCGCACGGTCGTCGAATGCGACTGGCTGTATCTGCCGCACGTCGTCGAGGGCGGCAAGGACGTCAGCCGGTCCGTGGAGCTCTTCGACCGGGTCAACCGACAGGACTTCGAGGCGTGCGAGCGCACCCAGCCCGCCATGGGCTCCCGTATGTACGCCAAGGGCGGCGTGCTGGTGCCCAGCGAGCATCACATCGGCGCCTTCCACGACTGGGTGAGCGGGCGCCTGGGCACTGTCCAGGGGTGACTCAGCCCAGATAGCCCATGCGGTGACTGATCTCCTCCGCGCCCTTGAGCAGCACCGGGGACAGCTCGTGCAGCCGCGCTTCGGTCAGGCGGTAGGCGGGTCCGGAGGCGCTGAGGGCGGCGATGACCTCGCCGTCCCGGTTGCGCACCGGCGCGGCCATGGCGTGCAGGCCGAGCTCCATCTCCTCCAGGGTCCACGCATAGCCGCGCTCGCGGGCCTCGGCGAGGTTCTTCTCCAGTTTCGTCTTCGCCGTGATGGTGTTCGGCGTGACCTTCTTCATGCCGGTCTCGCTCAGCAGCGCGGCGCGCCGCTTGGCCGGCAGGTGGGCCAGCAGGATCTTGCCGCTGGACGTGGCGTGCAGCGGGGTCAGCTGGCCGACCCAGTTGTAGGCGCTGACGGCACCGGGCCCGCGCACCTGGTACAGGTTGATCGCGTAGTGCTCCTGCATCACGGCGATGTTCACCGTCTCGCCGATCTGCTCGGCGAGGCGCTCGCACACCGGGCGGCCCTGCTGGGTGATGTCGATACGGCCGGTGACCGCGCCGGCCAGGCGGACGATGCCGAAGCCGAGCCGGTATTTGCCGCGCTCGCCCGCCTGCTCCACGAGACCACGCGCCTCCAGGGCGCCGAGCAGCCGGAAGGCGGTCGACTTGTGTACGTCGATCTCGGCGGCCACCTCGCTGACGCCCGCCTCGCCGCGCTGGGCCAGGATCTCGAGGACGCTGATGGCGCGATCGACCGACTGCACTCCGCCGGCCTGCGTGTTTGACGTTTCGGTTTCTTGGCTGTGGTTGCTCACAGCAAAACTATACGCGTAGTAAACAACACCACTGCAAGTAACGACGTCGTATGCGAGGACCCTGTTAAGTTGCGTCGTTCGCAACCTGGTGCGCATTGCGCTACCGGCGCTAGCATGCCGGGCGTATCTACGGCGCGAGCGAGACGAGGCATCATGGCTGACTGGCAGTACGACTTCGTCATCGTCGGCGGTGGATCGGCCGGCAGCGCACTGGCGAACAGACTCTCCGCCGACCCGGCGAACCGGGTGCTGGTGCTGGAGGCGGGCCGTTCCGACTATCCGTGGGATGTCTTCATCCACATGCCCGCGGCGCTGACCTACCCGATCGGCAGCCGGTTCTACGACTGGAAGTACGAGTCCGAGCCCGAACCCCACATGGGCGGCCGGCGTGTCTATCACGCCCGCGGCAAGGTCCTGGGCGGCTCCAGCAGCATCAACGGCATGATCTTCCAGCGCGGCAACCCGATGGACTACGAGCGCTGGGCGGCCGACCCCGGCATGCAGACCTGGGACTACGCGCACTGTCTGCCGTACTTCCGACGCATGGAGAACTGTCTCGCGGCCGACCCGGACGACGAGTTCCGCGGTCACGACGGCCCCCTCGTCCTGGAACGCGGACCGGCCACCAACCCGCTCTTCACCGCCTTCCTCAAGGCCACCGAGGAGGCCGGCTACGCCCCGACCGACGACGTCAACGGCTACCGGCAGGAAGGCTTCGCCGCGTTCGACCGCAACGTCCACCGCGGACGCCGCCTCTCCGCCTCCAAGGCATACCTCAAACCCGCGAGGAAGCGGCCCAACCTCACCGTCAGGACACGCGCGTTGGTCACCCGCGTCCTGTTCGAGGGCAAGCGCGCCGTCGGTGTCGAGTACCGGCGGGGCAGGGGTGCCGCACAGCAGGTCCGCGCCAAGGAGGTCATCCTGTGCGGCGGAGCCATCAACTCCCCGCAGCTGCTCCAGCTCTCCGGCGTCGGCAACGCCGGCGAACTGGGCGCCCTCGGCATCGATGTCGTCCAGGACCTGCCGGGCGTCGGTGAGAACATGCAGGACCATCTGGAGGTCTACGTCCAGTACGCCTGCAAGCAGCCGGTCTCCATGCAGCCGTACATGGCGAAATGGCGAGCCCCCTTCATCGGGTTGCAGTGGCTCTTCCGTAGGGGCCCCGCCGCCACCAACCACTTCGAGGCCGGCGGCTTCGCCCGCAGCAACGACGACGTGGACTACCCCAACCTGATGTTCCACTTCCTGCCGGTCGCCGTACGCTACGACGGCTCCTCACCCTCCGGCCGTCATGGCTACCAGGTGCACGTGGGCCCCATGTACTCCGACGCCCTCGGCTCGGTGAAGATCAGGAGCAGGGATCCGCGCGAGCGCCCGGCGCTGCGCTTCAACTACCTCTCCACCGAGCAGGACCGCCGTGAATGGGTCGAGGCGATCCGGGTGGCCCGCACGATCCTCGGCCAGAACGCCCTCGCCCCCTACAACGGCGGGGAGATCTCGCCCGGGCCTGCGGTGGAGACCGACGAGGAGATCCTCGCCTGGGTCGCGAAGGAGGGCGAGACGGCCCTGCATCCGTCCTGCACCTGCAAGATGGGCACCGACGAGATGTCCGTCGTCGACCCGGGCAGCATGCGGGTGCACGGACTTCAGGGGCTGCGCGTGGTGGACGCGTCGGTGATGCCGTACGTCACCAACGGCAACATCTACGCACCGGTGATGATGATCGCCGAGAAGGCCGCCGACCTGATCCTCGGCAAGGAGCCGCTCGCGCCGTCCAAGGCCGCCTACTACCGTCACCCCGACGCCCGTGAGCAGGCCGGGTAGAGGGGGCCGTGCGCCCGGCAAGGGGTGGACGCGCGGGCGCCCGCACGTTCGAATCGTGTTCTGCCGACCCCTTGACGTAGCTCTCCGCCATTCGCCAGGGTGTTCCACCACAAGCAATTGAATGCACGATGCGCAACGCATTCCGGCTGAAGGGCTTGGCGCGTGGCAGACCTGTATGTGGCCGGCGAATGGCGGGACGCGGTGGCCGGCGGGCGCCGGGAGATCCGCTGTCCCGCGGACGGCAAGCCGGCCGCGACCGTCTCGGAGGGAACCCGCGCCGACACGGAGGCAGCGATCGCCGCCGCCCGCAGCGCCTTCGACGAGGGACCCTGGCCGCGCACCTCCGAGCGGGAACGCGGCGCGCTGCTGCTGCGCGCGGCCGGCCTCATCGAGCGCGACGCCGGGGAGTTCGCCCGCGCCGAGTCGCTGGACACCGGAAAGCGGCTGGTGGAGAGCGAGTACGACATCGCGGACGTCGTCTCCTGCTTCCGTTACTACGGCGGGCTCGGCGGCACCGACGCCGGACGGGTGATCGACACCGGCCGCGACGACGCCGTCAGCCGCGTGGTCCATGAGCCGATCGGCGTCTGCGGACTCATCACCCCGTGGAACTACCCGCTGCTGCAAGCGAGTTGGAAGGTCGCCCCGGCCCTCCTCGCGGGCAACACGATCGTACTGAAACCCAGCGAACTCACCCCCTCCACATCCATCCTGCTGATGAGGGCGCTCGAGGAGGCCGGGCTGCCGGCCGGTGCCGCCAATCTCGTTCTGGGCACCGGACCGGAGGCCGGGGCACCGCTCGCCGAGCACCCGGCCGTGGACATGGTCTCCTTCACCGGTGGCCTGGACACCGGCAGACGCATCATGGCCACCGCCGCCGCGACGGTGAAGAAGGTCGCGCTGGAACTCGGCGGCAAGAACCCCAACGTCGTGTTCGCCGACGCCGACTTCGAGACCGCCGTGGACTTCGCCCTCACCGCCGTCTTCCTGCATTCGGGGCAGGTCTGTTCGGCCGGCGCACGGCTCGTCGTGGAGGACCGCCTGCACGACGCCTTCGTCGACGAGGTCGTCCGCCGCGCCCGCCGGATCCGCCTCGGCGGCCCCTTCGACCCCGACGCCGACACCGGACCGCTGATCTCCGCCGGGCACCGCGCGAAGGTGGAGTCCTACGTCGCGGCCGGCCTCGCCGAGGGAGCCGTACTGCGCTGCGGCGGCGTCCGCCCCGACGACCCGGCGCTCGCCGACGGCCACTACTACCCGCCGACCGTGCTCGACGAGTGCCGGCAGGACATGCGTGTGGTGCACGAGGAGTCCTTCGGGCCCGTGCTCACCGTGGAGCGCTTCACCGACGAGGACGACGCCGTACGCATCGCCAACGACACCGAGTACGGGCTCGCCGGAGCCGTCTGGACCCAGGACGCCGGCCGGGCCCAGCGGGTCGCGCGGCGGCTGCGCCACGGCACCGTATGGATCAACGACTACCACCCCTATGTGCCGCAGGCCGAATGGGGCGGCTTCGGACACTCGGGCGTGGGCCGGGAGCTGGGACCGGCCGGCCTGGATGAGTACCGAGAGGCCAAGCACATCTGGCAGAACATCCGACCCCGGCCGCAGCACTGGTTCCGCGGCTGAACGGCGAAGAGAGGCCGACCGTGACCCCAACGCAGACCGAGGTGCCGCAGCGGCGCGGCACGCCCCAGGATCCGGACGGACTTCCGGTCATATCCGTGCGCCGGCTGTGGAAGGTGTTCGGCCCCAAGGCCGACCGGGTGCCCGACTCCGAGGAGCTGTGCGGCCTCGGCCGGCGTGAGCTCATGGACCGCACCGGCTGCACCGCCGCCGTGCGCGACGTCGACTTCGATGTGCGCAAGGGCGAGGTCTTCGTCGTCATGGGCCTGTCCGGCTCCGGCAAGTCGACCCTGGTGCGCTGTCTGACCCGGCTGATCGAACCCACCGCGGGCGAAATCCTCTTCGAGGGCGAGGACATCCGCCAGGCCGACGGCAAGCGGCTGCGCGAACTGCGCCGCAGCAAGTTCTCCATGGTCTTCCAGCACTTCGGGCTGCTGCCGCACCGCAGGGTCGTCGACAATGTCGCCTTCGGCCTGGAGATCCGCGGTCTGAGCCGCGCCGAGCGCACCCGACGGGCCCAGGAGGTCGTGGAGCTGGTGGGCCTCGCCGGTTACGAGAACTCCTACCCCGACCAGCTCTCCGGCGGAATGCAGCAACGCGTGGGCCTCGCCCGGGCGTTGGCGGGCGACCCGGACGTCCTCTTCTTCGACGAGCCCTTCTCCGCGCTCGACCCGCTGATCCGCCGCGACATGCAGAACGAGGTCATCCGACTCCACCACGAGGTCGGCAAGACCATGGTGTTCATCACCCACGACCTCTCCGAGGCACTCAAACTGGGCGACCGCATCCTCATCATGCGCGACGGCAGAACCGTCCAGTGCGGCACCGGCGACGAACTCGTCGGCGCGCCCGCCGACGACTACGTACGCGAGTTCGTCAAGGACGTGCCGCGCGGCGATGTGCTCACCCTGCGGTGGATCATGCGCCCGGCGACGTCCGACGACGCCCTGGACGGGCCCGAACTCGGCCCGGACGTCGTGGTGAAGGAGGCCACCCGGGCCGTCCTCGCGGCCGACGGACCGGTCAAGGTCGTCGAGGACGGCAAGCTGCTCGGCATCGTCGGAGACGAGGAGATCCTCGCGGTGATGGCCGGGCGGGAAGGCGGCGTGTGATGACCGTCGCCGTGGAGAAACCCGAGCAACCGCGCAAGCCGGAGCCGCCGCGGGACACCGGCACCGGACCCGGCGCCACGCCTGCGGTCCGGCGGCGCAAGGTGAGCCGCGGCATGGTGGTGGCCGCCGTCCTGCTCGGCTGGCTGCTGCTCTTCGCCTTGCTGCGCGGCAGGCACACCCTCGCCCTGGCGGCGGCCGATCTCACGGATCTGCACCGGTGGTTCAACGAAGCCAACGACTCCATCGGCGCGAACCGCAACTCCAACCCGCTCTTCCTCTACTTCTTCAACGAGATCCGGCTGGTCATCGACACCCTGGTGACCTTCGTCCAGGAACTGATCTCCCAGCCCTCCGCCGGCCGCCCGCTGCCGCAGATCGGCTGGCTCGGCGTCGTCGGCATCGCGGGCTATGTCTCCTGGGCGGTGGGCAACTGGCGGGTCGCCCTGCTGGCCGTCGCGGGCTTCACCTTCATGGGGCTGCAAGGGCTGTGGCAGGAGAGCATGGACACCCTGGCCCTCACGCTGTCCGCGGTGTTCGTGGCCCTGCTGTTCGCGATCCCGCTCGGCGTGTGGGCCGGACTGTCGGACCGGTTCAACCGGATCGTGACCCCCCTGCTGGACTTCATGCAGACGATGCCGACCTTCGTCTACCTCGCCCCGCTCACCCTGTTCTTCCTCATCGGCGGTGCCTCCGCCACCATCGCCACCGTGATCTACGCGGCACCCCCCGCCATCCGCATCACCGCCCACGCCATCCGCTCCGTACCGAGGACCACCGTCGAGGCCGCCGACTCACTGGGCGCGACACCGCGGCAGGCGCTGCTGAAGGTCCTGCTGCCGATGTCCAAGCGGACCGTGGTGATGGGCGTCAACCAGTCCATCATGGCCGCCCTCGCCATGGTGACGATCGCCGCCCTGATCGACGCGCCCGGCCTCGGCAAGACCGTCGTCCAGGCCCTTCAGTCCCTGGACGTGGGCACGGCCTTCAACGCCGGCCTCGCCATCGTCGTCATGGCGATCGTCCTCGACCGGGTCACCACCGCGGCGAGCACCCGCGAGGAGAGCGCCCGACGCTCGGGGGGCCGCCTGCTCACCTGGCGGCGGCCACTGCTGGCCGGGGGCGCGGCCGTCACGGCGGTCCTGGTCTATCTGTCGCACACCTATGTATGGGCGGCTCGGTTCCCCGGCGAGGGCGGGCTCGGCAGCTCCATCGCGAGTGCGGCGGACGCCGCGACCACCTGGGCCCAGGACAACCTCTCCGCGCTCACCAACGCCTTCCGCGACGCCCTCACCAACGGTCTGCTCAACCCGTTCCAGACCCTCCTCACCGACTCCCCGTGGTGGCTCGTCGCCGTGGTGCTGATCGCCCTGGGCGCGGTGCTCGGCGGCCCGCGCGCCGGCGTCACCACGGCCGTCTGCGTGGGCCTGCTGGTCGGCACGGGCGTATGGTCGGACGCCATGACGACGCTGGCGTCGACCGTCGTGGCGACGGTGCTCGTCATGCTGCTCGGCATCGCCTTCGGCGTATGGATGGGCCGCAGCCTCCTCGTGGACCGGCTGCTGCGCCCCACCCTGGACGCGGCGCAGGTCATGCCGCCGTTCGTCTATCTCGTGCCGTTCCTCGCGCTGTTCGGCGCGACCCGCTTCACGGCCATCGTCGCCGCGATCGTCTACGCCGCCCCGGTCGCCATCAAGATCATCGCGGATGGCGTCCGGGCCGTGCCGGCGACCACCGTCGAGGCGGCCACCTCCGCCGGCTGCAACACCTGGCAGATCATCACCAAGGTCCAACTGCCGATGTCACGCAGTGCCCTGACGCTCGCGACCAACCAGGGCCTGATCTATGTGCTGTCGATGGTCGTGGTGGGCGGCCTGGTGGGAGCGGGCGCCCTCGGCTACGACGTCGTGGCCGGCTTCTCGCAGGGACAGCTGTACGGGAAGGGCCTCGCGGCGGGCCTCGCCATCGTCCTTCTCGGCGTCATGTTCGACCGGATCACTCAGGCCGCGGCGCGGCGCGTGAGTGCGTAAGGAGCACTGACCCATGGCAACTCAAGTACGACAGTGGAGAGTCGGCGCGGCCGGCCTGGCCGTTCTCGGACTCACCCTCACCGCCTGCGGCGGTGCGAAGGTCGGTGAGGACTCCTCGGGCGCGGACGGCTCGGGCGGCTCCGGCAAGTGCGGCACCTTCAACCTCGCCGTCAACCCGTGGGTGGGCTACGAGGCGAACGCGGCGGTCGTCGCGTACGTCGCGGAACACGACCTCGGCTGCACGGTCACCAAGAAGGACCTCAAGGAGGAGATCGCCTGGCAGGGCTTCGGGACGGGCGAGGTCGACGCCGTCATCGAGAACTGGGGCCACGACGACCTGAAGAAGAAGTACATCACCGACCAGAAGACGGCCGTGGACGCCGGAAAGACCGGCAACAAGGGCCTCATCGGCTGGTATGTGCCGCCGTGGCTGGCGAAGGCCCACCCGGACATCACCGATTGGGAGAACCTGAACAAGTACGCGGCCCGGTTCAAGACCTCCGAGTCGGGCGGCAAGGGGCAGTTGCTCGACGGCGACCCGTCGTTCGTCACCAATGACGAGGCCCTGGTGAAGAACCTGAAGCTGGACTTCAAGGTGGTGTACGCGGGCAGCGAGACCGCGCTCATCCAGGCGTTCCGCAAGGCGGAGAAGAACAAGGAATGGGTGATCGGCTACTTCTACGAGCCGCAGTGGTTCATCTCCGAGGTGCCGTTGGTCAAGGTCAAGCTGCCCGAGTACAAGACGGGGTGTGACGCCGACGCGGAGAAGATCGCCTGTGACTACCCCGTGTACGAACTCGACAAGATCGTCAGCGCGAAGTTCGCCAAGTCGGGCAGTCCCGCCTACGACCTGGTGAAGAACTTCACCTGGACGAACGGCGACCAGAACACCGTCGCCAAGTACATCGCCGTGGACAAGATGACGCCTGAGGCGGCGGCGAAGAAATGGGTCGACGCCAACCGCGACAAGGTCGACGCCTGGAGCAAGTAGGCCGTTGGTGAACGCCCGGTGGGCGGTGCGCGTCCGTGCGCACCGCCCACCGGGCATTGCCGTCTCCGGGACCGCCTCGCGCACCTTTTCCGTGCCGTTCGCCGACGTCATCGACCCTCTTGACACCCACCTGCACGGCAGGCACATTGAGTTGCGCAGCCTGAATCATGTTGCGTAGAAAGCAACTGGACCGGAGGTGCGGCGATGGCGGGACCCCGAGTGGTCATCATCGGAGCGGGGGTCGTCGGCGCGGCACTCGCGGACGAGATCTCCGCGCGAGGCTGGACCGAAGTGACCGTGGTCGACCAGGGCGCGCTCCCCGCCACCGGCGGCTCCTCCTCGCACGCCCCGGGCCTGGTCTTCCAGACGAACTCCTCCAAGACCATGACCGAACTGGCCCGGTACACCGTCGAGAAGTTCTGCTCCCTCGACGTCGACGGACAGCCCTGCTTCCTCCAGGTCGGCGGCCTCGAAGTGGCCACCACCCCCGAGCGCCTCACCGAGCTGCGCCGCCGCCACGGCTGGATCACCGCCTGGGGCATCGAGGCCCGCCTGCTGAGCGCCGACGAATGCGTCGAGCAGCACCCCCTGGTCAACCGCGACCGGGTCCTCGGCGGCCTGCTGATCCCCACCGACGGCCTCGCCAAGGCCGTCCTCGCCGTCGAGGCACAGATCCGCCGGGCCACCGGGCGCGGCGTACGCTTCCTGGCCCGCCACGAGGTCCTCGACGTCCAGCAGGCCGACGGCCGCGTCACCGGCGTCCTCACCGACCAGGGCGAGCTCCCGGCTGACATCGTCGTGTGCTGCGCCGGCATCTGGGGCCCGCGGATCGCCCGCATGGCCGGCATGAACCTCCCGCTCACCCCGCTCGCCCATCAACTCGCCTGGACCGGGCCGGTACCGGCGCTCGCCGGGCAGTCGCAGGAGGCGGTCCGCCCGATCCTGCGCCACCAGGACGCCGACCTCTACTACCGCGACCGCTTCGACACCATCGGCATCGGCTACTACGGCCACCGCCCGATGCCCGTCTCCGCCGACGACATCCTCTCCGTCGACGAGGCCGACGCGATGCCCTCCGTCCTGAAGTTCACCGAGGAGGACTTCGAGGACGCCTGGACCGAGACCCGGTCCCTGCTCCCGGCCACCCAGGAGGCCAAGGTGGAGGAGGGCATCAACGGCCTGTTCTCCTTCACCACCGACAACTTCCCGCTGCTCGGCCAGTCCCCGGACGTCGAAGGCTTCTGGGTCGCCGAGGCCGTCTGGGTCACCCACTCCGCGGGCGTGGGGCGGGCCATGGCCGAATGGCTGGTCGACGGCCACTGCTCGTCCTTCGACCTGCACGAGTGCGACGTCAACCGCTTCGAGCCGCACCAGCTGTCCCCGGAGTACGTCCTGGCCCGCGACTGCCAGAACTTCGCCGAGGTGTACGACATCCTCCACCCGCTCCAGCCGTCCGGGCATCCGCGCCCGATGCGCACCAGCCCCTTCCACACCCGCCAGCAGGAGCACGGCGCCTTCTTCCTGGAGGCGAACGGCTGGGAGCGCCCGCACTGGTACGAGGCCAACACCGGCCTGCTGGAAGGCCGTTCCATCCCCACCCCGAACGACTGGGCCGCGCGATACTGGTCGCCCGTCGTCGGCGCCGAGGCACAGGTCACCCGCGAGACCGTCGCGATGTACGACATGACGGCCCTCAAGCGGCTGGAGGTGACCGGGCCCGGCGCCGCCGGCTTCCTGGAGCGGCTGGTCACCGGCAAGGTCGCCAAGTCCGTCGGCTCGGTGACCTACACCCTGCTCCTCGATCACGACGGCGGCATCCGCAGCGACATCACCGTCGCCCGCCTCGCCCCGGGCCGCTTCCAGGTCGGCGCCAACGGCAACCTCGACCTCGACTGGTTCACTCGCCACCTCCCCGCCGACGGCACGGTCCAGGTCTGCGACATCACCCCCGGCACCTGCTGCATCGGCCTGTGGGGCCCGCTCGCCCGCGAGGTCCTCCAGCCCCTCACGGACGAGGACTTCTCCAACGAGGGCCTGAAGTACTTCCGCGCCAAGCCCGCCCACATCGGCTCGGTCCCCGTCACCGCGATGCGCCTGTCGTACGTCGGCGAACTCGGCTGGGAGCTGTACACCACCGCCGACCTCGGCCTGAAGCTCTGGGACACCCTGTGGCAGGCGGCCCGCCCGCTCGGCGGCGTCATCGCCGGCCGCGGCGCCTTCAACAGCCTCCGCCTGGAGAAGGGTTACCGCTCCTTCGGCACCGACATGACCTACGAACACGACCCCTATGAGGCCGGCGTCGGCTTCGCCGTCAAGCTCGACAAGGGCGACTTCATCGGAAAGGCGGCGCTGGAGCGGCGCAAGGCCGACGTACGGCGCAGGCTCACCTGCCTCACGATCGACGACCCCCGCTCGGTCGTCATGGGCAAGGAACCGGTGTACGCCGGGGACCGGCCGGTCGGCTACGTCACCAGTGCGGCGTACGGCTACACGATCGGCAAGGGCATCGCGTACGCCTGGCTGCCCACCGAGTTCACCACCCCAGGCACCGCACTGCACATCGGCTACTTCGACCGGCGCGTCGAGGCGGTCGTGGCCGAGGAGCCGCTGTTCGACCCGGCGATGTCCCGTCTGCGGGGATGAGCGGCCGGCAGAAGATCCCTCCCGGCGCGTTGCGGCCCCCGACACCTGGGTACTCGCCGCAACGTGAAAGGAGGTCCGACATGGGCACCGTCAAGGAAGCAGTGGAAGTCGAGGTTCCGGTCCGCACCGCCTACAACCAGTGGACCCAGTTCGAGGAGTTCCCAAACTTCATGGAGGGCGTCGAGGAGGTCACCCAGCTCGACGACCGCCACAACCACTGGACCACCAAGATCGGCGGAGTACGGCGGGAGTTCGACACCGAGATCGTCGACCAGCTCCCTGACGAGCGCATCACCTGGCGCACCACCAGCGGCGACACCCAGCAGAGGGGCTCGGTCCGCTTCCAGCGCGTCGACGACACCCATACCCGGGTGGAACTCGTGATGGACATCGAGCCGAGCGGAGCCGCCGAGAAGACCGCGGACATGACCGGGACGATCGACCGGCGCGTCAAGGGCGACATGCGGCGATTCAAGGACTACATCGAGCACCGGGGAGACGAGTCCGGAGCCTGGCGAGGGCGTATCACTCCGGGCTGAGCCCCACCGCCCCGACGAGACCGCGGTGCGGGCGTGCCGGAAGGGCACCGCCCGCCCCGCGGTCCGCCGCGTCGCAGACCCTCAGGGCGTCAGACCACACAGCCCACATGGGCCAGCGCCTGCTTCAGCAGCACCCCGTGCCCACCCGGCATCTCGCTCTGCACCGCCGGGGACAGCGCCTCCTGGGGGCTGAACCAGACCAGGTCGAGAGCGTCCTGACGAGGCCGGCAGTCGCCCGTGACCGGGACGACGTAGGCCAGGGAGACCGCGTGCTGACGCGGGTCGTGGTACGGCGTGATGCCGTGGGTCGGGAAGTACTCCGCGACCGTGAACGGCTGGAGGGACGTCGGGACCCGGGGGAGCGCCACCGGACCGAGGTCCTTCTCCAGGTGCCGCAGCAGGGCGTCACGGACGCGCTCGTGGTGCATCACACGGCCGGAGACCAGGGTCCGGCTGACCGTTCCGTCCGGTCCGATGCGCAGCAGGAGGCCGATGCTGCTGACCTCGCCGCTGTCGTCGACGCGCACGGGTACGGCTTCGACGTACAGGATCGGCATACGGGCACGCGCCTGCTCCAGCTCGTCGGAGGTCAGCCAGCCCGGCGTGGTTTCGGTCATGTCAGACATTGCTTGATCATACTTTCCGGGAATGGCGAACGCTCAGTCGCGGTGCGGACGGGGATCGTGGGCGGGGGCGTGTTCGGGGTCGGTCGCGGGGAGTCCGTAGACGCGGCGGGCGTTGTCACCGGCCGTCCACGCGGCGATGCGCAGCGCGTCCGGCAGGCTCAGCTCGTCGGCGTCCACTCGGTCCTGGAGCAGATCGCCCAGTCCCCGGCGGAACACCAGGGCGCCGAGTGCGTAGAACTCGGCCAGACCATACGCGTCGGAGCTGTACAGCAGTTTGCGGAACGGCGTGATCTCCAGCGCCTCCGCGAGGACCGCGCCGGACCGGGCGGGGCCGACATGGTGCAGCGTGAGACCCACGTCCAGATACACCCGCTCGAAGACCGCCGCCAGCTGGGCGGCCTGCCGCTGGTACGGCCAGCAGTGCAGGAGCAGGACGGCGATGGTGCCCTTGGTCAGGTGCAGCCAGTCCGTCAGCAGGCTGGGGTCCGCCCGGTGCAGACGGATGTCGTCGTCGCCGAACCCGGTGTGCAGCTGGAGCGGCAGCCCCAGGTCGACCGCGGTCCACAGCAGCTGCCGTACGAGCACCGGATCGGTCAGCCGGCCACCGTGCGCGAGCCACTGCCGGGCCGCCTCGGTGACCTCGGCGTCCGAGGGGCGGGCCGGGTCCAGGGCGAAGCCGGTGCGATAGGCGGCCACCGACTTCACGGCCACCACCCCGGGCCGCCGTACGGCCTCCTCGGCGGCCGTACGGAAGGCGGCGGCGTACGCGTCCGGCTCGACCCCCTCGGCGACCACGGCCTCGGCGACCGTCTCCAGCCGCACGACCTCGTACGCCTGCGCGCCCGCCGCCTCGGCCAGCTCCTCGGGCGTGATGCCGTGCGGCGGGGCGTACCCGGTGTCGACGCAGAGCACCTGCGTCCCGGCGGCGGCCAGGAAACGCCGGTTCACCTCGCGTCCGCCCAGCTCCGCACGCCGGGCCAGATAGGCGTCGGCCCCGGCGTGCCGCGGCAGGTCCAGCAGCGGCGCGCAGTGCCGGCGTACGGCCACGCCCACCGGCGTGTCGAAGGACGAGACCCCGGGCCACGGCTCGCCCTCGGTGAGCAGCGACTCGAAGCCGGCCCGGTCGAGGTCGGCACCGGCCACCCCGTGGCAGTGATGATCCACCAGCGGCAGCGCCGCGAGCGCTTCGTGGACCGGCCCTGGGGCGCCCATCAGTACGTCCAGCGGTACGCCGCCGCCACCCGCTCGTCGTCCAGTCCGGCGACGGCGGCGAGCTCGCCCCGCCGTACGGCGATCACGGCGTCGGCGAGGACCGGGCCGAGCGCGGCCCGCAGCGTTTCGTCCGCACGGAACTCCTCGACGGCCTCACCCAGCGAGACCGGCAGCCTGCGGACCCCGCGCGCGGCGGCCTCCTCGGCACCGAGCTGCGCCGGATCGCCGGTGATCTCCTCGGGCAGGCCGGCGCCTGACGTCAGACCGTCCAGTCCGGCGGCGATCACACAGCCCAGGGCGAGATACGGGTTGGCGGCCAGGTCCACCGGCTTGATCTCCAGGTTGGCGGCCTGGTCGCGGTGGCCGGTCGTGCCGGTGACCACGCGCAGCCCCGCCTCCCGTGTCTCGCGCCCCCACGCGGTGAACACCCCGGCCCACTGCGAGGGTTTGAGCCGCAGATAGCTCGCCGGGCTCGGCGCGGTCACCGCCGTGAGGGCGCGGAGATGGGCGAGGACACCGGCCGTGAAGGACTCGGCCTGCGGCCGCATGCCGTGCCGGCGGTCGCCGCCCGCGTGCAGATTGACGCCGTCGCGCCACGCGGAGAGATGCACATGGCCGCCGTTGCCGACCCCCTGACCGATCACGGCCGGGGCGAACGACACCGCGAGCGAGTGCCGCTGCGCGACCGCCCGGACGGTCTGCCGCACCAGCACACTGCGGTCGGCCGCGCCCACCGGGTCCAGCGCGCCCACCGACAGCTCGAACTGCCCCGCCGCGTACTCGGGATGGAACTGGTCGACCTCCACACCCTGCCGCGCGAGCGCCGCCAGCAGATCGGCGGCGCAGTCGCTCGCCTCGACCTGCCGGGTGGCGCCGTACGCCGGACCCGTGACCGCGGGCACGAACACGCCGTCGGGTCCCGGCGGCCGGCCGAGCGCCCACTCGATCTCGATGCTCGCCCGGAACGTCAGACCGTGACGCTCGGCCGCCTCCCGCACCGTCCGCCGCAGAAAGGTGCGGCTGCACGCGGGATGCCGCTCGCCCTCCTGGGTGATCCGGTCGACGGGCGCCCAGGCCCAGCCGGGCTGCCCGGACAGCTCCACCAGCTGGTCCAGATCGGGGTAGAGACGCAGATCGCCGTCCGGGGAGCCGAGGACGTCGGTGGTGACGATGGAGTCGTTCGCGAGGAACGTGTCGAACACCGGCGACATCCCCACGCCCCAGGCCGCCGCCGCGGGGAGCTTCGCCGTCGGCACCGTCTTGACCCGGCCGATGCCCGCCGTGTCGACGTAGGCCAGGACGATCCCGTGCACATCCCGCCCCGCGAGCTCGCCGCTCAGCGCGCCGGCCCGCTCCACATCGCCGGGACGCCCGCCGGGGACGGGATCGGCCAGGGTGGTCATACGGTCTCCTCGACGAGCTCGGCCGGTCGGCGACCGGTCCCTGGGATGCCTGCCGGCCGTCAGGGTTTCACGGCCACCGCGCCGTACTGCGGTACCGCGGCGGGCGCGTGGGGGGCACGCCACCGGGAGCAGGACACCATGCCCGGCTCCACCAGCTCCAGCCCCTCGAAGAACGCGGCGATGTCCTCGCCGCTGCGGGCGGTGATCGGCGGCGTGGCGTTCTCGTTCCAGAACTTCATCGCCGGGATCTGGCCCTCTCCGCCGAGCTCGGCGTCGAAGGTCGGGTGCGTCAGGACCAGATGGCTGCCGGAGGGGACCGCGGCCATGACGCTGCGCACGATCTCGCGGGCCTGGTCGTGGTCCAGCACGAAGTTGAGGATGCCCAGCATCATCACCGCGACCGGCTCGCCGAAGTCCAGGGTTCGCGCGGCGCGTTCGACGATGGCCGCCGGGTCGTGCACATCGGCGTCGATGTAGGCGGTGGCGCCCTCGCTGGTGCCGGTCAGCAGGGTGCGGGCGTGCACGAGGACGATCGGGTCGTTGTCGACGTACACGATCCGTGAGCCCGGCGCGATCCGCTGCGCGATCTCGTGCGTGTTCTGAGCCGTCGGCAGTCCGGTGCCGATGTCCAGGAACTGCCGCACGCCCTGCTCCTCGGCCACGAACCGGACGGCCCGGGCGAGGAAGTCGCGGTCCGCGCGGGCGATGTCCCGGATGATCGGGAACATCCCGGCGACCTGCTCGCCGACCTGCTGGTCGATCTCGTAGTTGTCCTTGCCGCCGATCCAGTAGTTCCAGACGCGCGCGTTGTGCGCCACACCGGTGTTCAGCCTCGCCGACCCGCCCGACGGGGTGTGGCCATCACTCACGACTCGTCCTCTCCTCGCACGCACGACCGAAACCGGCCATCGCCGCCATTGTGCCGCTGCGTTGATCACGCTGTCCCCGGAATCGGCAGAGCGGGCAGGGCGGTTGGCGTGCGCGAGGGATGCCGCCCGGGCTACTCGATCTCGCTGGGGCTCGCGGCCGGCGACTTCCCGGCGAGAACGTCCTGGAGGCGCTGGGTGCCCAGCTTCACCGCCTGCTCCACGGAGTCGTGCTCGTCACCGTCGAGGCCGCCGGCCGTGACGGTGATCGCGTCGTTGCCCACCCGCACCGCGGCCACGTCCAGGGTGAGCGTGGCCTGCTCGCCCCCGGTCGTGCCCTGCACCGTCACCCGCAGACCCTGACGGGCGTCGCCCACATCCGGCAGCGAGGTCTCGATGACCTGGACCGTGCGCTGCTCGCCGTTGTCGGTCATCGTGAACTGATCGCACTCGTCCGGCAGTTTCGCCATCCAGTTCAAGGAGTCCTGCGGGTCACTGCGGTCGTAGGAGGCGACCTGGTAGAGCAGGCGCGAGTCGTCCTGCGTGAAACCGCGCAGCGCGTTCGCTCCCGACGGCCTGCCCAGCAGGTCGTCGTCGTAGAGCGAATCCATCAGCCGCTGGCAGTCCGCGGCGTCGGCCTTGGCACTGAGGAAGTCCGAGACGTCGACCGTGCCGATGAGCAGGCTGTCGTGCCAGTTCTCCGCCTCGGTGTCCTTCACCTGCGTCCAGTCGTCCTCGAGGTCCGCCTCGGTGATCAGCGCGGTCTGGGCGCCGGACTCGGTGAGCGTGGCGGTGGGGGAGGGAGCGGGGGAGGTGGTCTGCCGCTTCCCGGCGACGGCGGGCGAGGCGGTGACGCCCGCGGCCCGTGAGCCGTCCTTGTCTCCGCCGTCGTCCGAGCAGGCGGCGGTGGCCAGCAGCGCACCTGTCGCCAGGGCCGAGGAGAGAACGCGGGCAAGTCGGGACGGACGACGGGTCATCGCAAGTGCCTCCTGAGAACGTGACGCGTGTCCCCAGCGCACCATCGGAACCCGCGGCCCACCATCGGCACCGGACCGTTCGAGTGAGCCCGGCCGTCGGCGGAGACCTGTCAGGAGCCGGGCAGTGCGAGGCCGTGCTGCCAGGCCCAGGCGGCGATCTCGACGCGGTTCCGCGCCGCCAGCTTGAGCTGGACGCTGGACAGGTGCGTCTTGACCGTGCTCAGGGAGACGTACAGCTCGGCGGCGATCTCCGCGTTCGTACGGCCGAGGGCGACCAGCCTCACGACATCGCGCTCACGGTCGGTCAGGGGTTCCGGGAGTGGGGCGGACCGCGGGGCGACGGCGGTGGCGGACTCGCTCCGCGGGGCGGTGAGGTGCTTGAGCAGGCGCACCGTGACCGACGGCGAGACCAGCGTGTCGCCGGCCGCCGCGGCCCGTACCGCCTCGGCGAGCAAGGTCGGCCCCGAGTCCTTCAGCAGGAACCCGCACGCGCCGCCGCGCAGCGCGCCGTACACGTACTCGTCGAGATCGAAGGTGGTGACCACGACCACCCGCATCGGGTCGGCGACTTCGGGCCCCGCCAACAGCCGGGTCGCCTCCAGCCCGTCCAGCTTCGGCATCCGGATGTCCAGCAGACACACGTCCGGCCGCTCCCGCCGCGCCAACGCCACGGCCGCCTCGCCGTCCGCGGCCTCCGCGACGACGGTGATGTCGGGCTGGGCGTCGAGGAAGAAGCGGAAGCCGGTGCGGACCATTTCCTGGTCGTCGGCGATCAGAACGCGGATCGGCGCACCGCGCGGGGTCGGGACGGTCATTGCTCGATCATGCATCACGGAGTTCGGAGCGGTGCCGGGAGCGACGTCGGCTCCAGCACGCTCAGCGGTCAGACGATCACCGTCGCCGGCGTCCGGTCCCGGGTGCGCGGCCGGTCGGGCGCATGCGTTCCGGATCGGATCGACCGGTGGGGTCGGGCCGGGCAGATGGTGTTCCGGATCGGATCCGATGAGACCGGACAGGCGGGGCCATCATCCGGGCCCGCGCGGGCGGGCGCCCGCCTCGGCCAGAAGGCCGACGTCCGCTACGCCCCCTCGGCCGATCGGCCGATCCCGAGGCGCACGGCCTCGCCTACCGTGACCGGCATGAAGTCCCCTTCCCTCCGAGGCTGCGCGCACGGCGTGGCCGTCGGCGTCCTCGTCATCACCTGCGCCCAGGACGTCGTGATCGCCGACGCGGACGGGACGCGCACGCTGCCGGTGGTGGGCCCCGTCCCGCCGACCGTGGCCGTGCTGCTCATGGGCCTGGCCGCCGTGCTGTGGCCGGCCCGGCGCCGGCCCGGGTGGCTCACCCCGCAGGTGCGCACCGGGGGGCCCGCCCTCGCCTCGGCCCTCTACTCGACGGCCGCGCTGCTGCTCGGCACGGGAGGACCCTTCGGCCCCGGCGAGGTCGTGCTCCTGCTGTGCCTGCTCTTCGTCGCGATACGGCACTGTCCGCAGCCCTGGGCCCTGATCTGCGCGCTGCTCGACGTGACGGCCATGCTGCTGCTGTCGGTGCGGTATCTCAGGAGCGTGAACGAGGGCGCGCTCCAGCTCATGCTGATCGGCCTGCTCCTGGTCGGCGTCTTCGCCGGACTCGCCGGCTATCTGCGCACCCTGGACTACCGACGGGCCGCCGCCGTTCGCGAGACACGGCGCGCCGAGCGGGTGGCCATCGCCGCCGACCTGCACGACTTCGTCGCCCACCATGTCACCGGGATCCTCGTGCAGACGCAGGTCGCCCGCATGATGGCGGCGTCCGGTCAGCAGGAGCTCGACCCGGTCCTGGCCGGCATCGAGCGGGCCGCCACCGAGGCCCTCGCCTCGATGCGCCGCACGGTGGGCGTGCTGCGCGACACCGGACAGGAGATGGCCGGGCGCCGTCCGGTCGGCGACCTGGCGGGCGTCGCCGAGCTGACGGAGGGTTTCGCGACCCCGGGCCTGCGGGTCACCCTGCGGCGCGATCTGGCCGTGTCCGACGAGCTGCCGCACGAGGTGCAGGCCGCGGCCTTCCGGGTCGTCCAGGAGGCGCTGACCAACATCCGCCGGCACGCGGCCGACGCCACGCATGTGCAGGTCCGGCTGTGCGCCGACGCCGGACGCCTGGAGGTCTCGGTGACGGACGACGGCCGAGGCGGCACCCAGCTCCCGCCAGCCGCCCACGGTGGCGGCTTCGGCCTCGTCGGCCTGAAGGAACGGGTGACGGCCCTGGACGGCGACCTCCACGCGGGCCCGCGTGGAAGCGTGGGGTGGGAGGTGCGAGCGGCGTTCCCGGCACCGAGAGCACCGAGAGCACCGAGAGCACCGAGAACCTGACCCGGCACGGGTTTCCGCAACCGGTACCGCCGACGGCTCCCCTCGCTGTTCAATGAGAGCGAACAGCAGAGTCGAGAGGAGCCGCCCATGCCCCCCGCCGCCGTACCGGCCGTCGGTGCGCGCATCCGGCAGGCGCGTCTCGAACGGGGGACCGGTCTGCGGGCGCTCGCCCGGGAGATCGGTGTCTCGGCGAGCCTCGTCTCGCAGATCGAGAACGGCAGGAGCCAGCCCTCGGTCAGCACCCTGTACGCCATCACCACCGCCCTCGGCATCTCCGTGGAGTCCCTCTTCGACGCGGGCACACCAGCTGCCGCGGCCCCGGTCACCGCGGCGCCCCCCGGTACCGCCCCGCACGCCCTCGCCGCCTTCGCCGCCGACCCCGGCCGCCGGATCGGCCCGGTCGTCACGCCGGACGAACGCGAGGTGCTGGAGCTGGACTCGGGGGTCGTGTGGGAGCGCCTCGGACATGTTCCGGGGACGGACGTCGACTTCCTCCAGGTGACCTACCGGCCCGGCGGCGCCTCCTCCAGCTCGGGCGGTCTCATGCGGCACTCCGGCACCGAGTACGGCTGTCTGACCTCGGGCGAGCTGATCCTCACCCTCGGTTTCGACGAGCACACCCTGCGTCCCGGCGACACCGTCTGCTTCGAGTCGACGACCCCGCACCGCTACCGCAATGATGGAGCCGTACCGGCCACCGGTATCTGGTTCGTGTCCCCCGACGTCGTTCAGTAGCGTCGTTCAGTGAGACTTGACACCCGCCGTTCACAGTCGTTGACTCCGAAGCGGGGGTGGTCGCCATGGCGATCCGCACTTTCGGACCCAATGCCGTCGACTGGGAAGAACGCGTCGACCTGGACCGCCTGCGCAGACAGCGGCTGGCGCGCCTCCACCAGACCCTGAACCGCTCAGAGCTCGGCGCGGTTCTCAGCTTCGACTTCGCCAACATCCGCTACATGACGGCCACGCACATCGGCACCTGGGCCATGGACAAGCTGATCCGCTTCGCCCTGCTGGTGCGCGGCGGCGAACCGGTCGTCTGGGACTTCGGCTCCGCGGCCCGCCACCACCAGCTCTACAATCCGTGGCTCGACTACAGCGACGGCAAGGAGGGCGGCCCGCCCACCGGCGCCCGCGCCGGCATCTCCACCCTGCGCGGCGCCTTCCACCCGCAGGCCGGCATCGCCGCGGACGTCGCCGCGAAGATCGTCACCGAACTGCGCGCACACGGTCTGGCCGACGAGCCGCTCGGCATCGACGTCGTCGAGATGCCGGTCCTCACCGCGCTGCGCGCCGAGGGCATCGAGGTCGTCGACGGGCAACAGGTCTTCCTGGAGGCCCGCCGCATCAAGACCCCGGACGAGATCTCCCTGCTCACCCAGGCCTGCGCCATGGTCGACGCGGCGTACGAGGAGCTCTACGACCACCTGCGGCCCGGCGTCCGTGAGAACGAGTGCGTCGGACTGGTCAGCAAGGTGCTGTACGACCTCGGCAGCGAGTACGTCGAGGGCGTCAACGCCATCTCCGGCGAGCGCTGCTCACCCCACCCGCATGTCTACAGCGACCGCCTGATCCGCCCCGGCGACCCCGCGTTCTTCGACATCCTGCACAGCCACCTCGGCTACCGCACCTGCTACTACCGCACCTTCGCGGTCGGCAGCGCCTCCCGCGCCCAGCGCGACGCCTACGTCCGCTGCCGCGCGTACATGGACCAGGCCATCGCCCTCGTCCGGCCCGGTGCCACGACCGCCAACATCGTCCAGGTGTGGCCGCGCGCCGACGAGTTCGGCTTCGCCGACGAGACCGCCGCCTTCGCCCTCCAGTACGGCCATGGCGTCGGCCTGTCGATCTGGGAAAAGCCCATCTTCAGCAGGCTGGTCTCCCTCGACCACCCCGAAGTCCTCGAAGAGGGCATGGTGTTCGCCCTGGAGACCTACTGGCCCGCCACCGACGGCTGGTCCGCCGCCCGCATCGAGGAGGAACTGGTCGTCACCGCCGACGGCTGCGAGGTCATCACCAAGTTCCCCGCGGAGGAACTGCTGGTGGCCGGCCGCAAGTACTGGACGGTCGGCGGCGAGCTCGACACCCGCCGCGAGTCACAGTCCCATCTCAACACCCCCACCTCCCGCGGCGAGGGGACACCCTGATGGAACCGGCCGAACTCCTCAGCGCCTACGAGCAGATGACCGTCATCCGCCGCACGGAGAAGGCCGCCCACGACCTGTTCCTCCAAGGGCTCGTCAAAGGCACCACCCACCTCGCCGCCGGACACGAGGCCATCGCCGTCGGCGCGAGCGCGGCCCTGCGCCCCGACGACTACGTCTTCGCCACCTACCGGGGCCACCATCACGCGATGGCCCGCGGCGCCACCCCGGAGGAATGTCTCGCCGAACTCATGAGCCGGGCCACCGGGTTGTGCGGGGCCAAGGGCGGATCCATGCACCTGACCAAGGCGTCCACCGGCATGCTCGGCTCCTACGCCATCGTCGGCGCCCACCTCCCCATGGCCGCCGGCGCCGCCTGGTCGGCACGGCTGCGCGGCACCGACCGGATCGCCGTCGCGTTCTTCGGCGACGGCGCCACCAACATCGGCGCCTTCCACGAGACGCTCAACCTGGCCGCCGTATGGAAGCTGCCCGTGCTGTTCGTCTGCGAGAACAACCTGTACATGGAGTACACGCCGATCGCCGACGTCACGGCCGTGGCCCGCCCTGCCGCCGACCGGGCGCCCGCCTACGGCATCCCCGGCGAAGTGGTCGACGGCAACGACGTGGTCGCCGTGCAGGAGGCCGTGGCCAGGCACGCGGGGCGGGCCCGGGCGGGAGACGGGCCCGCGCTGCTGGAGGCGCAGACCTACCGGCACTTCGGGCACAGCCGCTCCGACCCGGCCGCCTACCGCCCGGCCGAGGAGGTCGAACGCTGGCTCCGGCACGACCCGCTGGACCTGGCGCGCGGACGGCTGGCCGAGGCGGGCGTGGCCGAGGCCGTGCTCCGCGAGGCCGAGGAGCGCGCGACCGCTGTCGTCCAGCGGGCGGTCGAAGCAGCCAAGGCGGCCCCGCCGCCCGATCCCGACGAGGCGCTGACCGACGTATGGGCCGACGGAGGTGTGGCGTGGCGGACGTGATCACCTACCGGGAGGCGGTCGCCGAGGGCATCGCACGGGAGATGCGCCGCGATCCGTCCGTCGTGTGCCTGGGCGAGGACATCGGCGAGGCCGGGGGCGTGTTCAAGACGACCGTCGGCCTGCGATCGGAGTTCGGGCCGGAGCGCGTGTGGGACACGCCCATCGCCGAACAGGCCATCGTGGGGGCCGCGATGGGGGCGGCGATGACGGGCATGCGGCCCGTCGCCGAGATCATGTTCTCCGACTTCCTGGCCTGCTGCTGGGACTACCTCGCCAACGAGATCCCCAAGGTGCGGTACATGACCGGCGGTCAGGTCACCGTCCCGCTCGTCGTGCGCACCGCCAACGGCGGCGGACTCGGCTTCGGCGCCCAGCACTCGCAGGCCACCGAGAACTGGGCGTTCACCGTGCCCGGACTGAAGATCGCCGCGCCCGCCACCCCCGCCGACGTGATCGGCATGATGGCGGCGGCGATCCGCAGCGACGACCCCGTGGTCTTCTTCGAGCACAAGGCGCTCCTCGCCGGCAAGAGCGCACCCCCGCCGCCGGACCACGTCGTCGAGCTGGGCCGCGCCGCCGTCGTCCGCGAAGGCGCCGACGTCACCCTCGTGGCCCTTGCCTCCATGGTGCCGCTCGCCCTCGAGGCCGCCGGGGTCCTGGCCGGCGAGGGCATCGAGGCCGAGGTCGTCGATCTGCGCTGTCTGGTGCCGCTGGACATGAGCACCGTGCTCGCCTCGCTGGGCCGCACCTCGCGGCTCGTCACCGTCGAGGAGAA
The DNA here is from genome assembly GCF_043673425.1 of Streptomyces sp. M41. Lineage (NCBI taxonomy): Bacteria > Bacillati > Actinomycetota > Actinomycetes > Kitasatosporales > Streptomycetaceae > Streptomyces > Streptomyces sp. M41. Next base: position 26,555 of record NZ_JBIMKE010000038.1, read on the forward strand.
CCCGTACCAGGGCGGCTGGGGCGCCACACTCGTCTCGGTCGTCGCCGACGAGGGCTTCGGCCTGCTGGACGCGCCGGTACGGCGGGTGGCGGGGGAGTGCGTCCCGCTGCCGTTCGCCGACGCGCTGGAGGAGCGGGTGATCCCCACCGTCGAGAAGGTCGTGGCGGTCGTACGCGGCCTCGCCGCCTACTGAACACCCGAGGGAGGAAGGGCGATGAACAATCGGATACTCCTGCGCGGCGGCCACGTGCTGTCGATGGACCCCGGCATCGGGGACCTGCCCAAGGGGGACGTCCTCATCGAGGACGGCACGATCACGGCGGTGGACCGGGAGATCGGCGCCGACGCCGAGGTGCTCGACATGAGCGGCCGTATCGTGATCCCCGGCTTCGTGGACACCCACCGGCACACCTGGGAGGCGCCGATCCGCAATGTCGCCCCCGACGCCACCCTGGACGACTACTTCGTCGACATCCTCGACACCTTCGCACCGCTGTACACGCCGGAGGACGTGTACGCGGGCAACCTCGCGGGGTCGCTGGAATGCCTGAACGCCGGCATCACGACCCTCGTCGACTGGTCGCACATCAACAACACCCCCGCACATCCGGACGCCGCGGTCCAGGCGCTCACCGACAGCGGCATCCGTGCCCAGTACGCGTACGGCAGCGCCAACACCTCCTTGGCCGACTACTGGTTCGAGAGCAAGATCTCGATCCCCGCGGACGACGTACGCCGCATCCGTGACACCTACTTCTCCTCCGACAGCGGCCTGCTGACCATGGCCCTCGCCACCCGCGGCCCCGGCTTCTGCACCGACGAGGTCGTCACCGGCGAATGGAACCTCGCCCGCGAGCTGGGCATCCCGATCACCGTGCATGTGGCCATGGGCCGGCTGGCCGGCCGCTTCGGCATGGTCAAACAGCTCGCCGACCTCGGGCTGCTCGGCTCCGACACCACCTATGTGCACTGCTGCTACTTCAGTGAGGAGGAGTGGCGGATGGTCGCCGACAGCGGCGGCACGGTGTCGATCGCGCCGCAGGTCGAGTTGCAGATGGGGCACGGCTGGCCGCCCGTGACGAAGGCCATCGAGTACGGGCTGCGGCCCTCCCTGAGCATCGACGTCGTCACCACCGTGCCCGGCGACATGTTCACCCAGATCCGCGCGGCCTTCGGTGCCGAACGGGCCCGGGTCAACGCCGACTGCTGGAAGGCGAACCTGCCGGTTCCGGACACCATGTTGACGGCACGTCAGATGCTGGACATCGCCACCCGCAACGGCGCCCATGTCGCGGGCCTGGAGGACCGCACCGGCACCCTGACGCCCGGCAAGCGCGCCGACGTCGTGGCGATCGACGCCACCGCGCCGAACGTCGCCCCGGTGCACGACGCCGCTGCCGCGGTCACCCTGTCCGCCGATGTCTCCAACGTCGACACGGTCATCGTCGACGGCATGATCCGCAAGCGCGACGGCAGGCTGACCGCCGACCTCGAACGGGCCCGGCGCCTGGTCGAGGAGTCCCGGGCCCGGCTCCTCGCGGCGAAGGAGGCGAAGAGCGCGGCATGACCCGACACCTGGTGCGCCGGGCCGCCGCCGTCCCGGAGCCGCCGTACGACGAACTCGGCCACCGGCGGCGGGAGTTGGTCGGCGAGGGCGACGGCAGTGTGCACACCGGCTTCGGGGTGTGCGAGATACGGCCGGACGGCCGGGTCGCCGCGCATGTGCACTCCTACGAGGAGAGCTTCCACCTCCTCGACGGGGCGGTGATCCTGGACGTGCCCGAGGGGTCGTACCTGCTCGAAGAAGGCGACTACGGGCTCCTTCCCGTCGGCGTCCCGCACGCCTGGCGCGGCGCGGGCGGCACCGGCGGGCGCTGGGCCGACATGCTCGCCCCGGTGCCCCGGGCCCGCTACGGCCACGACACCCAGGCGGTGCCCGCGCTGCCCGCGCGCGAGCCCGTGCGCATCGACGTCCGCGATCCGCGCACCCGGTGCTTCGGCCATATCGAACCCGACCGGATGGACCCCGGCAAACAGTCCCAGGACCTGCTCGCGGAGTCGGCGAGCATGCGCACGGCGCTGCTCGTGTACAGCGGGATCACCGTGAAGCCGATGGTCGACGGCGACCTCGGTGCGGTCTCCTCCACCATGTTCATGGTGCGGTATGCCCCCGACGGCGTCGCGGGCGCACACGACCACCCCTTCGAGGAGACGTACCTGATCCTCGAGGGCCGTACCGACGCCACCTTCGACGGCGAGCGGTACCGGCTCGGACCCGGTGACGTCGCCTGGGCGGGCGCCGGCTGTGTGCACGGGTTCGCCAACGCGGGGGAGGGGACGCTGCGTTGGCTGGAGACACAGGCGCCGCAGCCGCCGTCCCGCCACTCGTACCGGTTCACCCGGGACTGGGAGTATCTGAGGGAGGCCCTGGGGTCATGAGCAGTGTGCTCGTCGTGGGCGGGACGTCCGGGATCGGCCGTGAGTTCGCCCGCTTCCGCGCGGAGCGGGGCGACCAGGTGATCCTCACCGGCCGAGACGCACGGCGCGCCGACACGGTGGCGAAGGAGGCCGGCGCCGTCGACGGCATCGCCCTCGACCTGTCCCGGCCTAGTGAGATCGCCGCCGCGCTGGCCGGGGTCGGCCGCCTCGACCATCTGGTGATCGCGGGGGTCTCCCGGGACGACAACCGGGTCGCCGAGTACGACATCGACGCCGCCCTGCGTCTGGTCACGCTCAAACTCGTCGGCTACACCGAGGTCGTGCACGCCCTGCGGCCCCGGCTGCACGACGAGAGCGCGATCGTCCTGTTCGGCGGGCAGGCCAAGGAGCGGCCGTACCCGGGGGCGACGACGGTCGCGACCGTCAACGCCGGGGTGCGCGGCCTGATGAACACCCTCGCCGTCGAACTGGCGCCGGTGCGGGTCAACGCCGTGCACCCGGGCGTCGTCGGCGACAGCCCGCACTGGCGTGCCAGACCCGAGGAAGTGCGGGCGGCACTGAGCGCCAGGACACCCACCGGACGGCTCGCCACGATGGCCGACGTCGTGGACGCCGTGGACTTCCTGCTGCGCAACCGCTCGGTCAACGCCGTCGAACTCGCCGTGGACGGGGGGTGGTTGCTGGGGTGAGCCGGGTGCGGTTCAGCGCTTGAGGCCGACCGCCCCGTACAGCGAGACGGGCTCCGCCTTCTTCGCGTCACCGGCCGCGTCACCGGCCCCGCCGCCCGCGTCGTTCGGGTCCTCCTCCCTCTCCCGGCCCTCCCCGTCGTCCATGGCCGGGCGCCAGTCGGACAGGGAGACGATCCCCGGTTCCAGCACGTCGAGTCCCGTGAAGAACCGGCTCATCTCGGCGTGCGAACGGGCCACGAGCGTCACCCCGCCGGCCGCGTACGCCGCGATGCCCCGGTTCACGTTCACCGGGTCGAAGTCGGCCGTCATCGCCGACAGCGCCAGGCAACTGCCCGGTGCCAGCGCGCCGACCAGCGTGTCCACCAGCTCGTGGGCACCGTCGTCGTCCGCGATGAAGTGCAGGAGCGCGATCAGCGACAGGGCCACGGGCCGGTCGAAGTCGAGGACGGACGCGGCCTGTTCGAGAATCCGCTCCGGCTCGCGCGCGTCGGCCTGCACATACTCGGTCACCCCCTCCGGCGTGCCGCGCAGCAGTGCGCCCGCGTGGGCGAGCACGATCGGGTCGTTGTCGACGTACACCACACGGGCGTCCGGGGCGACGGACTGGGCGATCTGATGCAGATTGGGCTCGGTCGGGATGCCGGAACCGATGTCCAGGAACTGCCGGATGCCCGTCTCACGGACGACGGCCCGGGTGGCCCGGCGCATGAAGCGGCGGTTGGCCCGCGCGTGCCGTGGGGCGTCGCCCTGCATGGCGGCGATCTGCCGGCCGAGTTCCTCGTCCACGGGGTAGTTGTCCTTGCCGCCGAGGAACCAGTCGTACACCCGGGCCGGATGGGGCCTGCTCGTGTCGATCCGGGGTACGGCCGGCTCGGTCCCGGTCACGCGGCTCTCCTCTGCTCGACGACGTGACGAGCGAGCAGTCTTTCACGATCAACCGGCGCTGCGGAGGCTGTCGTCGGCCACCTCCTCGTGCTCGCGTGTACCACCCCCGCTGTCGCTCACGGCTTCAGCGGATCGTGGCCGATCGTCATCAACTGATGCCGGCGCCGGGTCTGTTCGGGCTCCGGCTCGTTCTCCACGTCCGCCTCGGCGGCGACGGTGTCCACGACGTCATACATCACCTGGAGGTCGTCGTCGGTGAGGTCCGTGCGCCGCTTCTGGAGGATCGCGAGGACGTGCTGCCCGGTGGGTGAGCCGGCCTGGTCCGGCAGTGGCTCGGTGTTCTCGTCCGCGTCCCTGACCCGCAGCCAGGCGGCCAGTTCCTGCGAGGTCATGTTCACGGCGCGATGGAAGTTCTCCCACAGCGCGTCGAGTTCGAGGGCGTCGGTCACGGTGTCTCCCCTTTCTCTGTGGGGTGGGCTCTGCGCGGATCGGCTCTGCGCGGATCGGCTCTGCGCCGAACGGCTCCGCGGTCACGGGCGGGTCAGTCGCCGGGCGGCCAGTTCTCGGCGTCGAACATCCAGCGCTGCTTCTCCAGGTCGCCGGTGATGGTGATCAGCAGATCCTGCGTCACCGGGTCCGGCTCGGCGGTCGCGTCGATGCGTTCGCGCAGCCGCTCGATGGCCGACCCCAGCGCGTCCGCGATCACCTGGACGACCTCGGTGTCGCGCACCCAGCCGTCCTTGGGGCCGGGCAGGGTGTACGCCGCGGCGATCGTCTCCGGACGGCCGTCCGGGGGCAGGCCGAGCGCCGAGGACCGTTCGGCGACGGTGTCGGCGTGTGCGCGGGCCAGTGACACGACCTCGTCGAGCTGCAAGTGGATCGAGCGGAACCGCGGGCCCACGATGTTCCAGTGCGCCTGCTTCCCGATCAGCGACAGCCCGAGAAGATCTACGAGAGTGCTCTGCAAGGCGTCCCCGGCGACTCGGCGAGCCGGTTCGGGGAGCGTGCTCTTGACCACGGTCATGCCGGGCTCCTCCTCATGGCTTGGTCGATTCCATGGCTTGGTCGATGTCGGCGCGGGTGCCCCGGCGGAACAGCCGCAAAACGTCACGCGTCTCGGAATGTGAACACCTCGTCCAGGAATCGGACGAGGTCGGAGAGCACGTCCACCCTGTTCGTCTCGTGGAACACCTCGTGCCGGGCCCCGGGGTAGACACGCTCGGTCAGCGCCTTCCCGCGCAGCGCCCGAATGCCGACCCTGCTGCCGGCGAGCGGTACCAGCCGGTCGTCGTCGCCGTGCAGCCACAGCAGCGGTACGGGCCCGATGTCGCCGCCGTCGGACACGGTGTCCAGCATCCGCGCGAACGCCTCCACCGTCGGCCGCTTCATCGGGCCGTGCCAGACCAGCGGGTCCGCCGCGTACGCCGCGCCCACCGCGGGGTCACGGGAGAGCGCGGCCGGGCTGATCGGAGTGTCCGGGATCTCGTCCAGGGCGAGCAGCCGCCGGGGCAGTGCCCAGTCGCCGAGCACCGGCCCCGACAGCACCAGCGCGGCGAGCCCGGCGCCGTGCAGCTGTGCGTAACGGGCGGCGATCAGTCCGCCCATGGAGTGCCCGATCAGGACGAGCGGCAGACCGGGGTGCGCGGCCCGGGCCAGTCCCGCGACGGCGTGCAGATCGGCGACCACGTCCTCGAAGTCCTCGATCACCACCCGCTCGCCCGCCGATCGCCCGTGGCCGACGTGATCCGGCCCGAACACGGCCGCGCCGTGCGCGAGGAGCACCTCGGCCACCCCGGCGTACCGGCCGGCGTGCTCCGCGTAGCCGTGCACCACGAGCGCGAGGTACCGGGGTCGGCGATTCGGCCATTCGCGTACGACGATGGATCCCCGGCTCCCGTCGAGGACATGCTCGTGGGTGTCGGCCATGGTTCCTCCGGCTGCGTCGGTGAAGGGTCCCGGGGATCTTCCCAGGGCCGGACGGGTCGGTCTATAGTCCGAAACTAGCGGTGCTAATTAAGAGGGTGCCGATCCATACTGCCCGGTCAGGAGAACCTGTCGTGCGTCCCGTTCACTTCGCGGCGGCCCGCCGCACCCCCATCGGCAAGCTGCGCGGAGCGCTGTCGTCGGTACGCCCCGACGATCTCGCCGCCACCGTGATCCGGGGCCTCGTCGCCGATGTGCCCGCACTGGACCCGGCCCGGATCGACGACGTCTACTGGGGCGCCGCCAACCAGGCCGGCGAGGACAACCGCAACGTCGCCCGCATGGCCGCCCTCCTCGCCGGCCTGCCCGAGTCGGTCCCCGGCGCCACCGTCAACCGCCTGTGCGCCTCCGGCCTCGAAGCCGTCACCACCGCCGCCCGCACCATCGCCGCGGGCGAGGCCGACATCGTGCTGGCCGGCGGCTCGGAGTCCATGAGCCGCGCCCCCTTCGTGCTGCCCCGGCCCGACGAGGCACTGCCCCACCGCATCGAGACCGCGGACACCCGGCTCGGCTGGCGCCTGGTCAACCCGGCGATGAAGGAGCTGCACGGCCTGCTCGCCATGGGCGAGACCGCCGAGGAGGTCGCCGAGCGGTACGGGATCGCGCGCGAACGGCAGGACGAGTTCGCGCTGCGCAGCCACCGACGAGCCGCCGAGGCCCGCAAGAACGGTCACTTCGACGACGAACTGCTGCCCGTCGAGCGCCCGGACGGAGTGCTGGTCGACAGCGACGAATGCGTCCGCGAGGACACGTCGTACGAGAAGCTGGCCCGGCTGAAGCCCGTCTTCCGGGCCGGCGGCAGCGTCACGGCCGGCAATGCCTCCCCGATGAACGACGGCGCCGCCGGACTGCTCCTGGTCAGCGAGGAGGCCCTGAACGACCTGGGCCTGGAGTCCCTGGGCCGCTATGTCGCCGGCGCCTCGGCCGGAGTCCACCCCGATGTGATGGGGATCGGACCGGTCCCGGCCACCCGCAAGGTCCTGGCCCGCGCCGACTGGTCGATCGGCGACCTCCAGGAGGCCGAGTTCAACGAGGCGTTCGCGGCGCAGGCACTGGCCTGCGTGGACGAACTGGGCATCGACCCCGACCTGGTCAACGCGAGCGGCGGCGCCATCGCACTGGGCCACCCGCTGGGCTGCTCCGGCGCCCGCATCCTCACCACCCTGCTGCACCGCATGCGGCGGACGGGGGCGGAGCGGGGTCTGGCGACGATGTGCGTGGGCGTGGGGCAGGGCAGCGCGGTGCTGGTCGAGCGGCACTAGGCCGTGTCCGCACCTGGCGCACCCGCGGCGCCCTCGCTGCACCCCCGTCCCGCGGCGCCCTCGCCGCACCCCCGTCCCGGGGCGGCTCCCGACTGGCGAGACGGTCCTGCCCGGACCTGATGTCTGCACATACCATCGGTCCCCGCATGGACACGATGAATCTTTGGCATCTCACCGGTTGGGAGTTCGCCGCGCTCGCCTTCGCGGCCCTGCTCGTCGGCTTCTCCAAGACAGCCGTGAGCGGGGCCAACACGGTCAGCCTCGCAATCTTCGCCGCCGTACTGCCCGCCCGCGCCTCCACCGGCATCCTCCTGCCGATCCTGATCGCCGGTGACGTCCTGGCCGTCCTCACCTACCGACGGCACGCCCACTGGCCCACGCTGTGGCGGCTGTTCCCGGCCGTCGCCGCCGGCGTCGTCCTCGGCACGCTGTTCCTGATGTGGGCGGACGACGGCATCGTCCGTACGTCGATCGGCGCGATCCTGCTGCTGATGGCGGCGGTGACCGTGTGGCGCCGCCGCAGCGCGGACAAGGACGAGGAACCGGACTCGGTCACCACCCGCGCCGGCCGGATCAAGGCGCGTTCCTACGGCGTACTGGGCGGTTTCACCACGATGGTCGCCAACGCGGGCGGCCCGGTGATGTCGCTCTACCTGCTGTCGGCGGGCTTCCGCAAGCTCGGGTTCCTCGGGACCTCGGCCTTCTTCTTCCTGATCGTCAACGTCTCCAAGGTGCCCTTCAGCGCCGGCCTCGGCCTCATCGACGGCTCGTCACTGCTGCTCGACGCCGCACTCGCGGCCTTCGTCGTGCCCGGCGCCCTGCTCGGCAAATGGGCGGTGGACCGCATCAACCAGCGCCTGTTCGAGCAACTCGTGATCGCGGCGACGGTCGTGGGCGGCGTACAGCTGCTGCTCTGACCGCCGTCGCGCCGGGCCGGTCGCGGGGCCCCTCCAGGAGACCGTCGAGGAGCCCCGCCCCGAGCCCGCTCAGGGAGCGATCCCGACCCCCTCGATCCGGCTCCACGCCCGCTCCTGACCCGCGGTCATGGCCGGCCACCGCAGCCCACCCGGCCGGGGCTCGACCCGCGAGGCGTACGGCGCCGGGCGGAACGCCGGGTCGTAGAAGCATCCGGTGCCATAGGTACGGTCGAACGCAGCGCAGGAAGCCGCCACCGCCCGGGCCGTCGGCCGCGCACCGGTCCGCACCCATCGGTCCAGCGCCGCCACGGACGACGCGTACTCGGCGTCGCTCAGCTCACTGTGCTCGTGCTCCCGCGTGAACGTCTGCACCAGGCGCCCGTCCCGCCCGGCCCCCCGCAGGGCGGCCCGGTACGCCGCCTCGTGCTCCACGAACGCCGTCGGATCGTCGATCGCGTGCAGCGTCAGCACCGGTATCGACACCTTGCCGGTGAGATCGCTGTCGTAGGACAGGTCGCGTACGGCCGTCGGGTCGGGCGAGAAGCGTTCGACACCGGCGTTGAGCGCCGCGTCGTCATGTGACCCGGAGTACCGGACGCCCTGGTTGCCGAAGGGGTTCCGGCCGCCGAGCCGGTCGTGCACGACATCCCGGAACGTAAAGGTGGCGAACCGCAGATGAGACTCCAGGGTGCGCTCAGGGATCTTCGTGACCGCCAGGATGTCGTCGAGATTGCGCTGCTGGAGCGCGGTGCGCTCCTCGGGCGCCGACGCGTGACCGGTGCACTCCTGAAGCCGGGCGCGCAGCCCGGCGCCGGTCATGGTGGACCCGGCGCGCAGCCCCTGCCACAGCGGGTACTGCGGCTCGGTCGGGCGGGGGTGGTTGCCGCAGTAGTACTGGTAGACGACGCGCAGGTCGACCCGGTGGTCGTAGCCGCGCGAGCCACCGGCGAGGACGCCGTTGGTGAGCAGTGCCCCGTCATAGGCACCGCGCTGTCCGCCGTAGGTCTCGACGACCTTCGCCGCGACGTTCCCGCCCCACGACTGGCCGTGCACGAACGTTCGCTTCGGCCTGCCGAACTCCCCGACGAACAGCCGGCGCACACTCTCGGTGTCCGCGGCGGCCATCCGCGTCCCGTAGCCGCCCCGGCGGTACGACGAGCCCGCCCAGGCGTAGCCCTCCTTCACCATCACCGACCAGCGGCCCAGATCGTCGAGGCTGCGGGCCGGGTCGGACTCCGCACCGAGGTCGGGGCCGCCGTGAGCGTGCACGACCAGCGAGCCGTTCCAGTCGGCGGGCACCGCCATCGCGTAGTAGGCGCCGCTCACGTCACGGCCGGTGTAGCAACTGGCCTTCCCGACCAGCTCCGCGGGACAGTCGGCCGGCGCCGGACCCGCCGCGTCCCCCCGGGCGTTCGAGGCACCGACGAGGATGCCGACGGTGAGAGCACCCGCCAGCACCGCGGCCAGCGTCCTGCGCCGCCGCGAGGCCACCGGGACCGACCTGCGGATCACTCCATGCGTTCTCGTCCAGTCCAAGACGCTGCTCCTCGTCGTCGTCGGCACGTCGTCGAGCCGTGCGCCGCGATGCTAGGGAGCGGCGGGGAGCGGAACCACGGGTCTGATCGTTGTGTTCATAGTGTTCGCGGGCCTGGGTGCCGGCCGGGGCATCGGCAGGAACCGGGCAGCCGGCGCTCGCGCCCATCCGCACCGGGCCCCTTCCTGCTGCTCCGCCGCCCGCCTACCGCTGCTCCCCCTCCGGATTCCGGCGCAGCAGATAGGTGTCCATGATCCAGCCCTTGCGCTCCCGGGCCTGAGCGCGCAGCCGCTCGATGCGGGGCGCGGCCTCGGCGATCGGACCCGAGACGAGGATCTCGTCCGGGGTGCCGATGTACGCGCCCCAGTAGATGTGGATGTCCTGGTCGGCGTACTGCAGGAAGGTCTGGTGGGCGTCGAGCATGACGACCACGTCGTCCACGCCCTCCGGGAGCCCCTCGGCGAGCCGCCGCCCGGTGGTGATCTGTACGGGCCGGGCGACCCGGTTGAGCCCCGTCCGATGCCGGGCGGCCAGGGCGGAGACACTGCTGATGCCGGGCACGACGTCATAGGCGAACTCCACGGCGCCCCGGCCCAGGACCTCCTCCAGGATCCCGAGCGTGCTGTCGTACAGCGCAGGATCACCCCACACCAGAAACGCGCCGGTGCCGCTCTCGCCGACCTCCTCGGCGATCAGCCGCTCGTAGATCCGGGCACGCGCACTGCGCCAGTCCCCGACGGCCGGGGAGTAGGCGGCGCCTTCCGCGGACCGGTCACGCTCGGGATCCCGGACCGCCACCACCCGATAGGTCCCCTCCGGTATGTGGGTGTCCAGCATGTCCCGGCGCAGCCGCGTGAGATCCGACTTCACCTCGCCCTTGTCGAGGATGAAGAACACATCCGTACCGCGCAGCGCCCGAACCGCCTGCAACGTCAGCTGCTCGGGGTCACCCGCCCCGATCCCGATCACATGAATCTTTCGCACGCCCCGAGTCTGCCGCACCCCACTGACAACGCGGCCCGCGAGCCCCCACCGGCCCCGAGGCCCGCTAGGGCCTGTCGTCAAATTCCCGTCGTCCGCCCGCACGGCAGGCGGGAATTTGACGACAGGGCCTAGGCCGCCCCCCGCAGCCTCACGGCCCGCCCCCGAGCGTCCACGGGCTCACCGCCCGCCTCCACGTCACCGGCCAGCTCCCGCGCCCAAGCCACGACCCCCGCGAGATCGATCCCGTACGGCCGCGCCTGCCCGGCACCCGACGACGCCCAGTCCTCCACGGCCCCCGCACCGCGCCGCAGCAGCCGCGCCCCGCCCGTCACATTGCCCCGGGCCGCGTGGGTGAGCCCCACCGCGAGCTGGGCCAGCCCTCGCCACAGGGCGCGCTCCTCCTGCGGCCCCGACTTCCAGGCGTCCTCGAAGACCTCGTGCGCATGGAACGGCTTGCCCTCGTCCAGCAGTTCCTGCGCCTCGGCGACGCTCTGCTCCGGGGTCCGTACGACGCCCTCGGGCTGCCGGGCGACGCCGTCCGCGCCGTACGGGAGAGGCCGCCCGAGACCGTCCCGGGGCCGGGCGTTGCGTGCCCGCCCCTCGCTGTCCCGGTCCCGCGCGCCGTCCTGCCGTCCTGCCGATGTGCTGCCCATACACCGATTGTCCACGCCCCCGACCGGCCGCCGTCGCTCCGGCCCCGCCAGGGCCCGGACCCGCTCCTGCGCCGCGCCGGACACCGCCTTCGGCCCGACCGCCGCCGTGGGGTAAAGTGCTGTTCGCGCGATCACGCGGTTCACCGCACGACGCGCATCGGGACGTGGCGCAGCTTGGTAGCGCACTTGACTGGGGGTCAAGGGGTCGCAGGTTCAAATCCTGTCGTCCCGACTGGAGTCCGCTCCGTCGTTGCAGGTCAGGGCCTTGTTTCACTCAGGTGAGGCAAGGCCCTTGATCGTCTCCGAGACTCTCGTCTCACAATTTCTCACAAACTGGAATGATCTCGTCACACAGGTGGCTCCATCACCCTGCGCTAACCACTAGCTCGTCGGGATGGCTGGCGGTGGGAGCAATCCCAGCCCGATGTGGGCGTAGACCGTTTCCGGAGAGGTACGGCTAACCCGATACGCAAGGTCCTCGAAGTACCGCATCGGCATGCGTTGGTGTTCCTGGCGTTCGAAATAAATGAACGGCGCAAGAATTGTCCACGCTCGGAGGAGACTTCGCCCGTACGCACCGATGATCAGCTTCTCGTCAACCACGCCGTGCGCGACAAGCTTGCCGAGGTCGTCGTAGAAGAAACCCACCCGACGCACGTGTGACTTGTGCGGTTCGGCGAGGTGCAGGTAAGAGATCGGCTGCGGATAGTCGGCCGGGAGGTGATACAGCACGTACTCGATCGCCTCCGAGTACGCGGGATCCCTGGTCTCGCTGAAGCCATTGAGAATCATCGCCAGAACGTTGGCGCTCTGGGCAGAGTGCAGCTGCCGGAACGCAAAAAACCCAGAGATTGCCAGGGCGAGGATGGAGACGGTGAGAGACACCACGTTCACCAGCACACCCACTCCCCGATCGACCAGCAACTGGCTACTCAGTGTGAGAGCCTGTGTGACGGGCAGTCAAGAGTGGTGATTGACTGGTTGTCCGCATCACCAACCTGGTGAACCTATGCGGTCAGCACACTAACCGAGCAGCTCGCTCAGCTTCTCCGAGCCGGCCTTGAGGCTCTGCGGGTCAGGATGGACATAGACCCGCTTGGTGAAGGACAGGTCGCTGTGTCCGGCCCAGGCCGAGACGACGGTGTCGGGCACACCGTTGTTGGCCATCCAGGACAGACAGGCATGGCGGGCGTCGTACAAACGGACCCTGCGGACGCCTGCTGCCTCCATCAGCTTCTGTGCTTCACGCCGAAGCTTGTCGGTCTTAAACGGTCTCCCCAGCTCATCGACCACGACGTAGCCCGAGTCCTCGTAGGCCTCGCCCGCCTGCTCCTTCTCCTTCGCCTGTAGAGCAGACAGCGCTACAAGCGCGCTATGAACAGGCTTGGGCAGCGGCAAGACGCGCTTGCCGTTGACGGTTTTGGGCTGCTTCTCAACGACCTTGTTTCGTAGTCCTCGCTCCTGGGCTCGGTCGTAGACGATGGTTCGGGTATTGCCTACGGCAATGGTCCCCTCCCCTGAGAGGTCGACGTCCTCACGCCAGCGCGCACCGCAGACTTCTGCGGGACGCTCGGCGATCAGGGTAAGCAGCATGACACCAAACAGCCGGTGGTCCTTGCTCGCCTCGATAAAGGCTTTCACCTCAGACTCGTCCCATGGACGACGCTCCGGCGCATTCTGGGCGGCCCGGGTACGGGCGTCTCGGGATATTCGCACGTGCTCCGCAACGTTACGAACCACCCAACCACGGCGCACGGCCAGATGCAGAGACGAACGAAAGCGGCCAAGCGTCAGCTGAACTGAGCGGGCACCAAGACCCGTGCCGGGTTTCCCTCCCCGTCGGCGTCCGCTCGTGACAAGCCAGTCGACGAACTCCTCAACGTCCTCCTCGGTGAGCTGCTGTACCCGCTTGTACCCAAGGTGGTTCCGAACTGGACGGACCGCGTTGTCGTAGTTGGACGCAGTCGCCTCCTCGACATCACGTGTGGCTGCTCGCAACCAGATATCCAGGAGCTCGTTAACAGTCAACTTGGTCGGGGCGACGTACTCACCTGTCTTGGACTGGTGACGGATTCGAGCGAGTTCGTCCCGAGCTTCTCGACGTGTGTCAAAGGTTTTAGTGATCTGCCGACGTTTCCCGTCGGCCTTGCGGGGGCCATCCGTTACGAAGCGATATCGCACCGTGCCGTCCCGCAGTACCAGCTTCTTTATGGGATCAGTCATTGGACGTGTATCACCTCCGGGATTACAACACACCGTGTAGATGACTGCTTCTACTTCCTACTCTGCTTCGAGATATCGAACCAACGATGCCGTGATCACTCGATACCTAGTGCCGAAAGAAACAACTCGAAAGGGCGCTTGATCCCTCTTGATCAACTCGTAGAGGTGGGAACGGGAGATACCCAAGGCGTGAGCAGCCTGACAGACGTCAACGGTGGCTGCCCATGAACGGATCTCATCAAGGGTGGGTCTCATGAAGGATCATCCTCCAAGGCGGCCCGCGTCGGATCACGACGGAGGCCGAGGACTTTGAAAGACGATCGCAGGTTCGCACGAAGAGGCTCACCGGCGAGGGTACTCTCATTTTAAGAGGCAAAAGCATCAAAAGCTACGGATCCAGGCAATAAGGACAGGATATTTCCGAGCCGACTTCAGTCGGTCGAACCAGACATGTGTGGAGAGATCATCTCCCCACGAGTTGGCGCCGAACCAACTCCCACCACGAACGTTGCGAAGACATCCGCGGGCTTTGACCCGCCGGACCCTTCACGTAGTCGCGGACATGAAAGTCACGCTCAACTCCTGATTCCACAGCCTCCATGAACCGGTCTGTGGCTTCCGGCTGTGTATCTGCCGGAACCCGATAGACACGAATGATCGTGTACTCCATTGATCTCACCTCCTTTCTGCGCCTCTTCGCGCAGAAACTCACAAGCACATGGCGCACTGGCGAGTCAAGATCGCGAGCCGTCGCAGCGGGCCGCCACCTGGCGGCATCTTGACGCAGCTGTGAAAGCCATGTGACACGCTGCAAAAGCGCGAGGAGGCATGCCAGAGGCGTCTCGTTTTTCATGGAGATCTGCTCGAACTTCATGCACACCACACAAAGTCGAGATCAACATCCATCAAGAACTCCGAGATCTCCATGGTCAACGAGTAGATCTCCGTGCCGACCACCTAGAAGACCGGCAGGCCTGTCTCGCCAGCTCGTCAGCTTGGATACCAAGCCACAGTCCTCATGGCGAAGCCCTCCATCTCGTTGGATCCGAAGGATTCCAACTCACCGCGTGAGCGGTCCATTGCGGCGCGGCGGAAGGAAGGTCTGGAAGGAATGCCGCCGCGTCGCCACTATGTCCCCCCTTGGGGGTGGCCTCGGAGCCGGCACACCCCGAAGGGCCACAGGGAACCTGTGTGTGCAGGCGGAGAGGACGGGGGGAGTCAGCCGCGCCACCGACCGCACGGGAGTCGCGATCCAACCCTGTGGTGGGGCTGACTCCCCCCGTCTTCGTCACCCCCAGACACGCTGGTCAGCGTGCCGTTCCTTCCAGCTATGAATGTGCAACCGCACTCCTCGAACAACCCCGGTACTCGTACCGGTTGGTGTACCGGCCTGAACCGGTACGACACCCGACCACCATCCGGTACGGGTACAGAAACTACTCGATCACCTTTTGCGATCAACTTCTGTACTCGCCCATACAACATCGGGTGGTACAAAGTGAATCGCCCGGCCGTGCTTGGAACTCACATTCAGCCTCGCTGCCGTTTTTGACACGGCAATGAAACCCCCTCAGTTCCCCCTTGGAGGCTCCCCTATTCCCCGCTCTCTTCGCTCCCTCGTTTCCCTTCGCCTTTCCTATCGACGCTGACGCGTCGCTTTTCAAAGAAGCCATACACGTCAGCAGAAGTCGATGAGGTGACTCGGATCAACTGGTGATACCCAGCGTCTTAGATCGATCCATTACTCAATGGATTGATCCCGTTGCTTCGGTTACTCGGTCACTTGATCACGGCAGGCTAGTCCGTCTTTAGTCGCAAACCCCAAAACGGGGGAGACGGCGGCTGCCTTGTCTGCTATTTGATGAAAGCAAAACAAAACACCATTTGAACAGTCCCGGCACCGGGGCCGGCCCCTGGTACCCGCCCGGCACCGGGACGGGTACCGGTACCGATACCGGAACCGGTTCTAGTACCGGTACGCATAGAACAAAAATACCCTCCCCTCCCTATGACGAAAGGATGTCGCGGTTTCCCTGTGCGTCAAGGACTTCGCACGCCGGCTCCGCCGTTCCTTGACCCGAGAGGGAAAACCGCAAGAGACTGTCAATTAGGGAGGGAAAGAAACAGAGTTTAGAGTTTATGATCCAAGAGAGGAGGAGCCGGGGGGCATTACCGGGTTGCCGGTGGAGATGTTTGAATCATGTCCTTGAGTAGTTCTGTAATGGTGCCACGGAAACCACTGTCACGTTGAGAGTCGAAGACTGGTCGAAGTGTAAAGTATAAATCCAGCGCGTCTCGTACCATGGCGGCTCGGCTGCCAGTGAGCCCTTGTTCTTTCTCGATACTGGAAAGTTCGTCAAGAGCCACAATTTGATCCTCATAGGGATCCACAGGGTATCGGCGAACAATAAGACGCTTCTTAAATAGAGGTACCGGTACCGGTACCGGTACCGGATCCAGTACCGATACCGGAGCCGGTGCTTGGCTTGGGCTATTTGAAAGTGATGTGAGTTGGTCGAATCGTCCCATGGTGTTAGATGCGCAGGTTCTGCGCTCTGGCAATCTCTTCGACTTGCTGAGGTATCGCGTGAGTACGACCCTGCACAGCAAGGTCGATAAGAAGTTCAAAGCACACCTTGATGGCATCCCGGGGAAGGCCCTTGGTGTAGGCGTATAGGAGGTGATACGCCTCCTCGGCGTTCGCGTCGTCAAAAAGCGAATCTCGACGGCCGGCGACAGTGAGGCGGAACTGAATCATGTCGCGTAGATCTTCAAGCGACATGGCGCTCATGGCAATGGGGAACATACGAGAGGCAAGCTCGCGGTAGTTCACAATCTTGGTTCCTAGCTCCTCCTGTCCGACGAGAACGATCTGTAAAAGCTTAGTCTTGTTGGTCTCGAAGTTGAGCAAATAATGAACGAGCTTAAGTTGCTCGCGGGTCATGTATTGAGCTTCATCGACCAAGAGTACGGGTATCTTGCCTTCGTGGAACTGCTGAAGTAGGAAGGCCTCGAAGTTTCCCAAAGAGGCGGCGTAAGAGCGTTCTGTCTTCACGTCGAAGCTCTCCATGACCAGACGGAGGAACGCGTTACTGCTTTTGAGGTTAGGAGAGATGAGTAGCTTGACGTTAAAGCGCTCATCTTGGCTCAGTTTCTCATGCAGTCGTCGGACGAGTGAAGTCTTGCCTGAGCCAATCGGACCGTACATGTAAATAGGGCCGATGCGGTCGCGAGCCATGAACTCACACTTGGCCAATGCTTCGCGCACCTGTGATGAGAAGTATAAAAAGCGCGGGTCAGGACTTGTAATGAACGGATGCTCTATAAGTCCAAAGTATTTGACAATTGCGTTTATGTCCATATTGCGTAACTACTAATGAATATGGCAAAGTTAGCGCAATTTGTCAATATGGCAATAAAGTTCGCGGAAATAGGGGCTGGCTCCCGATGAGGGGGCTGGGTCTCAGTTGTTCTCGATGGTCAGTGGAAGAACGCTCGCGAAGGTACTCATCGGGGTCGGACAGCGGTACCAAAGAGGGTGCCGATATATCCCTCGGTGGGAGCATCGATGATCTTGGCGCCTGCTCGCTGGAAGCCGTACTCCAGGAGGAGGTGCCTCCACTTCTGAGGGGTGTAGCTATACCGATAGGTATAGACGGGCCGTCCTGCGAAGCCGCCCTTGTACATGCCTTGGGGTCCGTAGGCACCTGGGATGGCCGGCGGATGCGAGAAGGCGAAAACGCCTCCGGGGTTGAGGCGATCAAACACCAGCGGGAGCAGGTTCGTCGGGTCGGCGAACCAGGCACACCCGAAGATCGAGTAGATGGCGTCGTACCGCTCGCCGATGGTGGCCAGGAAAGACAACGCCTCGCCCTGGTGGAAGACGGCCCCTGTGTCCGACCACCTGTCCGTGATCTTCTTGACCATGATGGAAGACAGGTCGAGGCCGTGTGCTTCAACCCCACGTTGGGCGAGGTAGGCAACCGCACGGCCGGTTCCACACCCGATCTCCAGCGTCTTCTGTGGTTGGCCGAGGACCTCTGATCCTGGGCCGTGGTCCTGGTACTGCGTCCAGCGGAACGCAGGTTCAGCCTCGGGCTCGAAAGCCGATTCCGCGTAGGTGTCCCAGACCGCGGTTTCCATGGCGTAGTCGTGACGTGCAGGCACGAGCCGTCCTTCTGGTTCGGTATGCAGGGACCCCGCCCTCGGGGTGTGGTAGTTGAGGGCGGGGCGAATCTAGCCGGATTGAGGCCGGGCGGTCAGTGAGAGTCGGGGACCTTGTCGTCGCACGGGCCGCAGTCCGAGGCGTCGACCTCCCACAGCTCCGTGTCGACCTCGAAGCCGTTCCCTCGAATGATCTCCGCCGTACGCATGACGATCCCGTCGCGACGGCGTTGGATCAGCGGTGCGTGGTGCTTGTACCGGCCGGCGTTGTACTGCTCGCAGATGGCGAAGTACACGGGGGTGTCGAGAATGATCTGGTGTACGCCCTGGTCGACCTCGAAGCCCGGCCCCATGTCGTTGCCCGGCTTCTCCATGGCGGTGATCAGATAGGCGACGCCCTGGCCGAGGATGCGCTCGGCGAGGCTGCGGACCCGCACGATGTCGCGCATGAGGAGTTGTACCTCGCGTTCCCACAAGCCGATGCCGGGATCGGGAATCAGGTAGGGGTTGGTCTCGCCGATCTTGTCCAGGATGGCCTTGGGGTCCCGGACCTTGGTGGCCTCGGGAGTCTCAAGCAGAACGGTCATCGTTGTGCCCTCTCGTCGTGTAGTGAGGGTGTGGAACCCCGCCCACCTGGCCATCTGGCCGACTGCCTTAGAACGTTCAGACGGGCGGAGGTTTACCCCATCCCGGCTCTACGGGGGAGCGGAGCCGGGATGGGAGCTATGAGGCGGGCCGCGCGTCCCGCTGGGTGTTGTAAGCGGTGACATAGTGCCGGGACCAGTCGCAGCACCCTCGGCAGGCAAAGCCAGGGGCAGTGACGCCGTTGACTGTGACAGGCCCGATGAAGACCACGGCCTGATCGGAACTCCGGCAGAGCCAACAGAGACCGACAGCCCACCTGTTGATAGTCATCCCCGCGTGCGTCCAGCGATCTTCTGGTAGAGCGACAACAAGGAGCTGGCGAGGACGGCCGAGTCACGCATATAGGCGTACGCGTCGTGCGCGGGAGAGCGACTTGTCGGCCGATTGCTCATGGCCACATGGCGTTCCACCATGCGGAGCAGTCGCAAGGTGTCGTAGCTATCGTCTTCGCCGAGAGGCTGTCCGATGAGAACGTGCAGGTGTCCGACGAGCTCTCCGGTTCTCGTGTCGATGTCCTTGCGCGTGGACGTACTGAGCTGCATGTCCCAGACCGTGTCGATGGTCGAAGAGATCGTCTCCACGTGGACGGGCAGACCGCTGGCTTCGACCTCTGTGGTTACCCGGTCCTTGGTCACACTCACCACCACGCTCCTCACCTCGCTGTCTATGACCCGGTCAATGAAGGCTTACTGTGAGCGGCCTTGATTGCTTGGGTTCGAACACGAACGTAGAGCGGTGGTTGCCCAAGTCCCAAGAAGATTGCGCCAGTTTGCAGCAAGCTGTTTGACGGCCCTGAACGCGTCGCCGACCATCAAAGGGTCGCGCAATCCGGTGCAAGGCAGCGGACGGGAGAGCAACCATGAAGCTACGGTTCCTTGGAAAGAACTCCACTCCTGGAGACAGCCCCACCCTGTACGCCAGCGATCAGGACAGCTACGTCGTCCAAGGCTGGAAGATCTATGCCCAAGACTTGCTGATGCGGCTGGACGTGCCAGAGGGTCAGACGGCCATCGAGGTACCAACCGAACTCTTCGAGCACCTGACCAAAGACGGTCTCACGTCTGGTGAGATCAAGAGGTTCGAGGCTCCGATCCTGCTTGTCACCGAACAGGGCACGTGTGTTGTGCAGGGTCCGATGATGCGTGACGACGAGGCCCTGAGCCAGATGCGCTTGCCCGACTACGAAGATTGCATCGAGGTTCCCAAGTCCTCGATCACGGCCCTATTGGAGGAGAACAGTGGACCTGATCACCCCCGCACAGCGTGACGAGCTGTTCAACAGCTTCGAGCGTGACGCGTTCCATCTGGAGCTGCGGGACGACTACGGCTCGCCCGTCGAGGACACTCCATACGCCCGCTGGCAGCGGGGTGAGTCAGATGACTATGCCTGGCTCGACCCCTGGATGACGCTCATGAAGCGGGTCACTGGCGAGGGAAAGACGGTGCGACGTGTCCGGGTGATCAATGAACCCCACTCCGAGTACGTCACATGGGAGCACTCACTGACCCATCTCAACCTTGAGGCCGGCGAAGACATCAGGTGGCTGCCGCGACACCAGCTGCCCGAGGGCATCACGTTCCCGCTCGGCGGGAACGACTGGTGGCTCTACGACGATCGGCTTCTCGCGGTGGGTCATTTCGACCCTGAGGGACGGGTGTTGGGATCAGAGCTGGTTGAAAACCCCGGCGCTGTGGCTGAGTGCGTCCGCCTGCGTGACCTCCTCTGGGCTACCGCCATCCCACACACCGAGTACAAGCCCTGACCTATCCGTGAGCAACCAAGCACAAGAAGCACGAGAGGCACTGGGTGCCCGGCTTCGCGGGTTCCGTAAGGATGCGGGGTTCGTGAGCGGCCGGGCATTCGCTCTTGCCACCAGGTGGGCAGAGTCCAAGGTCTCCCGCATCGAGAACGGGAAGCAGAACGCCAGCGAGGAGGACATCCGCACCTGGTGCATCGCGACCAACAGGCAGGACCAGACTGATGATCTGATCGCGACGGTGCGTCACATCGACGAGCTGTGGCTTGAATGGCGGCGGCAGTTCCAGGGCGGAGCAGAGAAGCGACAAAGCAAGGCCATACCTGTCTACGCCAGGACCAAGGTCTTCCGGATCTGGCACCCGACGCTCGTGTGGGGAACGCTTCAAACCTCGGAGTACGCCGCAGCAACCTTCAGACAGGTCGTGGACTTCTTTGACATTCCCGACGATACGGAAGCGGCCACGGCCAAGAGACTCGAACGACAGCAGTACCTCTATCAGGGCAACCGAATATTCAACGTACTCCTCGCCGAGCAGGCCCTCTACACGAACTTTGGCGGTCCGGAGGTGATGAAGGGGCAGCTCGACCGGCTGTTGGCCGTGATGAGGCTTGCTCGACTGAGCCTGGGCATCATCCCCAGGTCAGCGCCCGTACATATCTGGCCCGGCAACTCATTCTCGATGTTCGATGACAAGCTCGTCCTGGTTGAGACGTACTCCGCGGAGTTCTCCGTCACGCAACCCCGTGAAATCGAGCTGTACGCCAAGGCGTTCGCCCTCTTGCAGCAGTCGGCGGTCTACGGAACGCCTGTCCGAGACCTCATCTTCACTGCAATCCAACACTTCGACCGGATGCCAACCGACTAGGAGATAGTGGTCTTGAAGATCCTGCCGAACTGGCGAACCAGCTCGTACACGTCACACGACAGTTGTGTCGAGGTAGCCGACAACCAGCCCGCCATCGTGAGGGTCCGTGACACCAAACACCGAGAGTACGGCCGTATGGACCTGCGGCCGGCCAGCTGGGCGCGCTTCGTGGAGTACACGAAGCGCCTCCCGCTATGACGAGACCGCTCCGTTCAACCGGCTTGTCGCCCTGAGGGTTTGGCCGGTGGCCTGTATCGTGCTGGGAGCCAGGTCGGCCGCAGGCTTATCCCGCCGTACGGGCAGCACACCTGCCCGTTAAAGCCCGAACGTGGTCGACCTGGCGTAGGGCCCCAGCGCGAAATAGGTGGGTAAAGCCTCAGGCCCCTGCCTTCCGGTAGGACATTTTCTGCCTGACAAAGAGGACCGCGCGTCGGAGTGGAGATTTTCGACGGTCTGTATCCGGGGTTAAAATCGGCGTTTGCAAATCCGGCTCCGAGCCCTGAAGCAGCAAGGCCTCTCGTAGGCTAGATGAAAATTGGGCAAATTCAACGAGAGCAGCTCGCTGCTCGTCGTTAGCTGATATGCCTGCGGCGATTAAGTAGGTATCAACAAATTCAGCGTCATCATCGATGGACTCGCGAAGATGCTGGAAGTGCTCATAAGAGATCGGTGGTTCATCAAAGATGAGAGGAGCTTCATCTTCGCTGGGTTTGTGGTGTCTTTCGGGGTTACCCATATTTCGGGCATATCCGCCCTTGGTACTTATAACATCGGTAAATAATCGTGTCAAGTGGGAAAGGGCTGGACGGGTGCTAACTCAGACTTCATCGAGCGCAAGCAATGGGCCAGCCCTACGCTTGAGGTATGGCTCTATTGAAACCAAAGACCTGGCCCAAAGGGATAAAGCTCGGTATCCCTGCTGGTGCAGCAGCAGCCGCATTCGCCCTTCAATCGATAGCGGGATTTGACTCCCTAGGCATTGCTCTGTTTGCGATCATCACGGGAGCTGGCGTTGTAGGAGCCTTCTTCGCTGTGTGGCTCCCGCTGAATTGGGAAAAGCGCGAGGCTCAACAGGTTAACGATCTACAGCAAGAGGTTGCTGCTCTGAAGCAGGAAAGAGAGGAGTATGCGCTCCAGCGCATGTACCAGTACCTTGACCCTTTGTTCAAGGCGGCTGAGTACACGCAAAGGCTGACAGGACTACCGGCAGAACGGCGCAGTGGATTCGAACAGGCCGTCAAGGAAAGGGCTGTTCGAAGTGTTGAAAAGTGTGCAATAGACGTCCCGGACCTACGGGTCACCTTTTTTCACTTCGAAGGGGCGAATAGGTTGAGTGTGGCCCACCACTCTGAAAGCCCTAGGGGCGTCTTGAGCGACCTAGTCGCTGGCACGAGACACGCTGACTACGTTCTTGATGCCATTAGTAACAATGTAGGTGGGCTGGAGCGAAACCTAAAAAGCTCGAAGAGTGCACTGCGTTGGCCAACGCCAAGAAACTTCCAAACTCTAGCATTCTTCCCGGTCCGCGCTCCCGGGCGAGCTTATGGAGTCCTGGTAGCTGACGCTCCCATTGCTGGAGCTTTGGAGAAGCAGCACTACAATCTAGTTGTGCTGGCAGCTCAGCAGGCTGCAGGAAATCTGGCTCTGTGTGATAGAGCAGCCATACGGCACGCACCGGGCACTCCATAACCTTATAGGGTTCGATCAAAGTAAGCCAATATATACGCTTGGTGAGCCCTAATGTAAGACAACTCAAGGCTGCCAAAATATCTACAGGACATAAATCATGAGCCATGACCCTACGCAGCCTCACAAGCCCGTCGCCAGACATTTGTTCTGCGACATGGCACTCTCGTGAGGCCTCTGGCTACAGGCCCTTCCCTCCTTTTGACGTGAGGATGCCGCTGCCTCCCTGCGCGTCAAGGACTGCGCACGCCGGCTCCGCCGTTCCTTGACCCGAGAGGGAAGACCGCACAAAACTGTCAATTAAGGGAGGAAAAATAAAATATCAGACATATCACCCATCGGGTATCCCCGTTGCGTTGGACCTGCCTCCTGTCTGTACGTTGCGCAATGAACGGGAGCCGCTGGGTAGCATCATGAGGAAGGGTCAGCTTGGGAGCTGACATGTAGGGAGGGGGCCGGACAAGCGTGACGTCCATGCGGGCACAGCGGATTCATCCAGCAGCGTATGGCGCTCTGACAGAAGCGCTGGCAACGATCTACTGGTATAAGCAGGATCTCGCCCAGTTCATCCGACGGCGGTCGACGGGGCACCCGGAGCTTATCTCTGGACTGGACTTCGATGCCTATAAGCGTGTCTTCGCAGACGAGTTCGTCGATCGGCTGATGGAACACGAAGACCGATACCGCGATATCACGCTGGCCCTCATGCTTGAGATCGCGCAGATGACTTCGTTTCCGAGTCTGAAGCGGCAGCCAGATGGGGAAAAACTTCTAGCACAGGCCAATGAGGCAGTAGTTGAACTTAAGGGGTGGATTGAGCGGCTTCAGGGGGTGCTGGAAGAGCGAGCAAAAGTGGAAGCGGAACAAGCACAAGAGGAGGAGCGGCAACAGCATCGACGCGGATTCTCTCAGAAGCTCTCTGAACTAAAAGAAGAGTTTCTGAGGCTTCAAGCGGAGCCGAACCGACAGCGAGCTGGTCGCGAGTTTGAAACATTCCTCAACAGCTTGTTCCAGTTGTTCGACATGCAACCGCGTCTGGGGTATGAGCTCGACTACGAGCAGATCGATGGCTCCTTCACTTTCGACACGGATGATTATGTGCTGGAAGCTAAATGGTGGAAAGAAGCTGTAGAGGCTGGCCAGTTGAGAGAGTTTAATGACAAGGTCCGCCGCAAGGGGAAAAACGCCCTTGGGTTGTTCATCAGCGTCAACGGTTTCACATCAGGGGCTCGCGCTGCCTTCCGTGAAGGCACCTCTTTCCTTACTGTGGACGGTACTGATCTGTTCTGTGTTTTGGATGACCGAGTAAGACTCGACGATTTGCTGGCTCGTAAGAAGCGGCACGCGAATGAGACAGGGAACTGCTACTTCCCAGCTCATCTGCTGCTCGACGGGTAGTGCGGGAGCTGGGTTAAGCGATGATGCGGTAGCCGAGGCGTGTAAACGCCCTATCAAATCCAAAGATCTCATGTGTGTGGTACTCATCGCAGGACACCATAACTACGCAGTCTGTATGACTGATGCCCCCAGACGCCTCGGCAAAGAGTTCCAACGAGGCCTTGAGTGACCAGGAGCTGACGTTGTTGAGGATCACGAAGTGATCGGCCATCTCTTCGGCCACGCGGACCGCCGTATCATGTCCCATAATTCTTCCTAGGATGTTGAGTAGTTCGAGATAGACCGCGACTGGTACGAGAACTATGGTGTCGCTATTGCGGAGACGCTTGGCGGCCTCCACTGCCTTTGCGTGGTTGCTATCCGACGGATGGAAAAGGGATACGAGTCCGCTGGTATCGGCGATGATGATTCTGGGGCTACTTTCCTCCATACAAGTAGTCGTCGATACGGGACGAAAGGTCAGCTGGTCCCGCGACCTTCAAATCCTCGCCGAGCTTTGCCAACCGCAGCAGCACATCGCCAGCGGTTTCCCGTGATTTCTGGCGAGAGGCAATCGGAGCATTCAACTCGCGGCGTAGCTGCTCCGAATGTTCGATATTTAGAGACGATTGCAACATATGCTTTGCTTATATCAAATTGGACACCCTAAAGTCAACGTCCGCTTTTCCGGTCTGAATAATCAAAAAGAGTTTTGGAGGCAGCGGTGGGCTTGGGTTTCGGGGGTCCTCGCCGTCGAGTGATGTGGGCACGGAGCTCCACACTGGGGACAGCGGCGGCCTCGATGGGAGGCGCTGGCTCGAAGTAGTGATCAAGGTAGTACCGCTCGATCTCGTCCAGGCCGTGAAGGATGGGAGGGAACTCGGGGAGCCTTGGCGTATGAACGCGCTGGAGGCGGTCGTCTGGCAGACGGATGAAGGCTTCGCCTACCTCGAGCTGTTGGATCTCCTGGGTCTGGTGCTCCCACTGCTCTGGCAGGGGATAGAAGGCGGGGTGTGTGCGCTTCTCGGCGGCCTCGTCTGAGACCACGTGCTTGACGGCCTCAGTGTCGACTGTCCCGAAGAGTCGTGCCGAATACTCCGCGTCAGGTCGGCCTGCCTTGAAGATGGCCTCGATGCCGACGTTCTGAAGGGCTCCCTTGAGCCGGTCTGATGCCTGGCTCCAGTTCTGGTGCGCCATCACACAAAACAGTTTGTACTTGCGCGTCTCAGAGAGCATCCGAGTCAGGCTCTCCTCAGACTGCGCCATGAACTGCGAGAACTCGTCGATCATCAGGACATGGGGCGTGCGCCGGCGGCGACCGGTAGCGCGGAGGTTGGCTCGGCTAAGGGCTGCTGTCTCCATACCAACGGTGAGCAGACACCCAAAGAGCCGGCGCGTGTCAGGCGAGGCGACTGACAGATTGACGATCAGGGATGTCCCCGAGTCGATGAGTCGCCGGAAGTCCAGGACGTTGTCCTGGTGCCCGAGGGCATAGCGAAGGATGGGGGAAAGGGTCAACAGATCCGCCCTGTTGAGGGTGGACTCCTTCATCACGGGCGCGTCTCGTCCCCACTGGTCCATACGCAGTCGAAAGAAGCGGATGACCTGGGGGTCACGAACACGGGTGCGCAGCAGCTCGTTGCGAAAGTCCTTGTCGGTGAGAAGGTCTGAGAGGCGCGTGAGGGGAAGGTCTGCCTCCCGCAGGGCCACGACTGAGTGCTTGAGGATGTTCTCGAACGTCGGGGCACCATGGGCCAGCTCGGGCCACGCTCGTCTGGCTGCTTCGGTGACGTGCTCGGCCATCGCATGGTCGTCGTAGGGCTGGGCAAGGAAATTGAAAGGGAGGTACCGGGCCTCCGCGGCTGCTGCTGGAAGATCCAGATAGATCATCCGCTGCCGCTGCTCCTTCGTCTCAAGCTGGCCTCGGGCGACGAGGTGAGAGAGGACCAGCTGCGCGAGGTCGCCGTGAGGATCGATGAGCGTCACCGGTTGTCCGGCGAGATACAAGGAGAGGAAGAGGGAGGCGAGGAAATAGCTCTTGCCTGAGCCGGTCTTGCCGAGCACGTGCATGTGGGTGCGGGCCGCTTCAAGTGGCAGGTACAGAGTCCGCGGCATGAACCAGCGCCAATAGGTGCCAAGCGGGATGCGCGGCTGGTGGGCAGGGAAGAGCGTCATTCGGCCTCTTGCCGCACCTCCTCCCAAGTGACATACGAGCGATCTCGTTTCGGAGCTGCTGGGGCTTCGGAAGGACCTCTCACAAGAGGCTTGTTCTCCTGCCGGTCATGACGGGCCTCTTCTTGCTGCACACCTCCTCCCCATGGAAGATCAATGTCCAGCCACTGCGGCGAGGGTGACGCGTCCGGTCCTGCGTTGACGACCACCGAGGGAGCGTCAAGCATGCTTACCGGCTCGGTTCCTCCGGCTGGAGACCACAGGGGAGCAAAGAAGAACTGCTTGGGTGGTGTCGTGATGGGGGAAGCCGCGGTGAAGAGGAAAATGCCAGCAAGATCGGGGTGGCCGGCTACCTCAAGCTCTTGGCACGTCCAGCGCGAGAGCTGCTCTCGACGAGCGGCCGTCGGCGTGACCACGGCCACGGTGAGGTTGTCGGTCTCGAATGCCTCTTGATAGGGCCCGATGGCCCAGGCCGCAAGCGAGGCGACCTTGCGGCGCCAGTGCTTCTGGTGCTCGGTACTGCGGTCCAACTCCAGTGCGATTGAAGCTGGGGGGTGCCCCTCCACAATGAGCTGAAACCAGGCGTCCGGGATCACCGCTGTACGTGGAGCATCAGGGCGGCCCACTGGCTGGACCCGAAGAGGATTCCTCTTGAGCTGGCGCTCCGTGCGAAGGTTAGGCATCGAGACATAGGCCTCGTGACAAAGGCGCTCGGCGGCCACCAGGACGTCAACCGCGGCGAGTGCGTGCTCGATAAACGGGTTGTCCTGTGCCTTCCGGCGTTCCTCAGAGGGGCGGTAGTACATGTTCGCGAGTCCGACACCACGGCCGGAGAGGTACTGACGACCTCGGTCAGCCAGGGTGAAGACGTGCGGGGCGGAACCGACACGAGGTGAGGGAAGCTCCCGCAATCTGAGGAGGTAGCCGGCCTCGGCCAGTCGACGCAGTCGACGCTGTACATAGCGGTTCTCGTCACGAGCATCGGGATACAAGAGCCGGCTGACCTGGGCGGCGGTCATGTACTGAAGCCGGTTGACCGCCCGAAGAATGGCGCCATCAGCCTCACCGATCCGTAGCGGATCGGATGATAGCCGTGGGTTAATGTGGGGACGTTTCTCCATTGCAACACTTTGCCAAAGAGGTGTGAGAACTCCTGGTCCTGACCGTAAGGCTTGCGTAAGAGAAGCTGCTTATTCGCGCTTTGGCGACCTCCGGCCGATCGTCGGTCTTGGGGGAGGTGGGGCAGAAAGTCGTGATGACGCGGAAGACGCTGGCGGCTGTCCACCACCGTTGGGTTTGCGAGCTGGCTGGCCAGAGCCATCCTCATCGTCGTCAAGATGGCCTCGGCGCCTCTGGGCTATCTGTTGGTCTACAACCTTGCGGGGTACACCAAGCGTCTGAAAACTGCGAGCATTGATATATTCCGGAACTGCACGATACACACTAATGGCCGTCTCGATCTCGTCGCCGTAGTCAATAGGATCTTCGCTGACAAAACCCATAAAGTCATCCCGAACCTCCGAAGCAGGTTCTGCCATCCGAACACGATGAACATAGATACCGTCGCCTGTACGCAGTCGAACGTAGGCATGATACTTCGGTAGACGTTTAATCTGGTCGGCTAGTTCTGCCCGAGCATCAGCATAAGTCTGTTGTGGGCGCCCTGTGTGACCAGGTATGGAAACATAGACAGGCTCTCGCTGCAAGAGCTCACACAATCGAATTAGATCGACAAAGAATGGATAGGCGAGGTTCGTCTCGTTTCGAATTATCTCCTTGCGCTCCGCATACCAGTCGTGGGCTCCCTCCACATATAGGAACTCCCGCAAGTCTGTCTCATACTGCTTCTTGATGCGATCCTGTATATCCGGATCATGACATGGCTCTGGATCACGCCTGACAATCCGGCGAACGAGTGCTGCTGCCCATTGGTCCCAATTCCAGATAGTAAGGAGGGATGTACGATAAGACAATCCAACAAAACTCCTGCACTTGTACGCAACCTCGGCCGACCTGGTGGAGAAATCCGATGAAGCGATATCAAGGTCGCCCTTCATGACGTCTACCAAAAGAGTATTGAGCAATTCCATACCTTCAGTCATCTGCTTCCTATCATGAGACCCGATATACCCTTTAGGGTCTTCAGTGAGAGAGTGCAGAAATTTAAATGCAAAGCCCTGCGCGAACCGAGACTCGTGTTTGCCCTCTAGCAACTGCTGAACTGGTGCTTGAGAAATAGCACGAGGCGCTTCTTCTGCGGGCCGAGGAGTGACCGGCATTGAACTTGCCAACTCCTCTGCATCTTTGCCAGACGATGGATGGAAGCAAATAAGGCTACCGGCCTGGAGTTCCGCCGTCTCATTGCTCGTACCCTCTATGTCAACCCGGGCCTGATGGGCGACAATCAAGCTGAAATTGTATTTACGGCCTTCACCAAAGAGGCGAGCTGTAGCAGGTGTGGCATAGCGGCCATACTCATCTAGGTACAAGTGCACTCTATTGCGCATTGGTTCCAAGGTGCCGACACGATCAAAGATCATCCGCGTCAGAAGACACGTGAATAGGTTGCCAAGAAACTTGCTCTGAGACTCCGAGCCCCCACCACTTCCTGTAGGAAGGCTGATAAGCAACGCCCGACCAGGAGTATCCATAGTCTCTTGAAGGGGAACCGTTGTCTTGGCTTGGCCAACGATCGAACGTATGGTCTCAGGAACAAGAAAGGGATTCAGCCTATTGCGAAGAGGTGCGATGCGCTGAGCCTTATCGACAGGACGAGCGAAAGCGGTATCAAAATCACGCATGCTATCGATCAGTGCTTCGTTTGTAAGCTTCACAGCAAGACGTCGGCGATAGAACGGATCGTCCCAGAGGAGCAAGGGAGCTTCGGCAAGCGTGCACTCCTCGTTGACGAGAAGCGTCCGTAGTATCAAGTCCAAGTCGTTGTCAAGCTGTGGACGAAACTCCGCCTCACCCTCAAACATTCGCTTAAACACAAGCAACAACTCGGATGCGGCCTTGTCGACCACATGAGGGTTTGTTCTATCTGGAACGTCGAGAAGGTTGAGGCCAAAAGGCCGATCAAACCATGGCTCAACGACGTGGACTCTGTCCGTCGATGCGGCTGGAACCTTGCAAAGAATTCCACGGGTGAGATCTCCGTGGGCATCAATAAGTACACAAGACGTCTGGTTCTCGATGTCAGCAAGAATGAGCCGTTCGAGAAGTGTGGTCTTACCTGTGCCGGTGGCACCGATGATCGTTACGTGCTCGCGGCGGATGGCATCAGGAAGATGGACGGGCTTACCAGCCTCGTCGGTACCGATCAGGAAATCCGCAGGCACTCGTGAAACCTCCGCGCAGCGACGGTGGTGTCACTTCCCAGCGTAGGGTCAAGGCGCTCAGGACGCGCGAGATGACGAGTGACTAGACACGAGGCTCAGCGCTGCGTCCCCAGGCGGCGAACGCCGGCGCAGCAGAGACGAACCTCTGTGACCGGTCGTAGGAGATCCCGACTCGCTCAGTAACCACTGACACCAGCTCCGCCTGCTGCTCGGTGAGTTGAATCCCAGGGGCCGCGGAAACGCCGGGCTCCTTGTCTGTCCCACGCTCTCTGAGGTCAGGCCACACAGTGCCAATGGCTTCCCACTGTTCAAGATCGGGAGAGAGACGAGGATAGGCCAGGAGCGCATAAGCACAGCGTGCGGCCTGCACATCCTGATAGGCCGCTGGCGTCTCGCCGGCCTGTAAGCCTTGGCTGCGGAGACCCACGCCGACGTCATAGAGATCGTGATACAGGTAGCCCTCGGCTGTGCGTCCCTTGGGCAATTTGGTAGCGCGCTCTTCAGGTGTTCCTTGCTGCTGTGCCATATAGGCGAGCTCGTGAGTCACATACGTGACAAGGTTCTGGTCCGCGAGCTCTCTCGTCTGCACAGCCTCGATGGGTAATCGCTGGACAGGCTCGATGGCCTGCTGTTCTTCACTCGGTGGTTTGTATCCTTCCCCTCCTTCTGGCATACATCTTTCTATATCTCATACTGGATATCAGGAAGTCAAGACGCAAAAATGGGACGGCGCAGACCGTCCCATAGGTGCGCGGGGAAGAGCACGCTCATTATTATGATGGAACGAGAACCGGAGGCATCCGGGGTACGTGCTCCTCAGCGACGCTTTACCGCAACTGAGTTGATCTCCCGCGCCTTCTTGGTCTCACCATTTCGTGCCTTGTACTCCCGCTCGTGGAGATAACCCACGACCTCGACCTCACGACCCTTCACCAGTTCCTCTGCCTCCGCTCGCTGCTGAAGTTTCGCTGCTCGGTCGCCGAAGGAGAGGACGTCGTGCCACTCGGTCTCGCCGTTCTCCAGGTGCACGGCCAGGGGGAACTTGCCAACAAGCTTGCCGGAAGCGGTCGTTCGGAAGGTTGGGGTACGTCCGAGCCTGCCCACCAACTTCACACGCTGAGCGTCGGCCTCCTTGGCTTCCTCGGTCTTCACCGCGGACTCCTTTCGGGCCTGATCCTGCTCTCTGATGCGTGCAGCTCGATCGAGTGGGTGCTCGTCCTGTGGACTGACGGCCTCGGCTTCCCGCACCTTAGATGCGGGCTGGACGTGTCCGTTGCTCGTAGGGTCGGGCTCTGCTGTCGCGACGCGCTGGATCATCGGACGCTCATCAGGGAAGGCCCCAGGCGTACGCTCGGCGCCGGCCTTCTCGGGAGGCTTGGGGCCAGCTGCAACGACTGGCGCTGCCTCGGGCTCCGGCTCAGCGGGCTCAATAGGCGTCTGGAGAGCCTCATGGTTGGTGATGATCTGTGCTGTGTCCTCAACGTCGTCAGGGAGGCCTGCGACGGAGGCGGGGCCGGTGTCGACCTGGTACCCCAGTGTCAGCGCGCCGTCAGGATGCAAAGCAACCGTTGAGTGCTCGTGGTCCTGGTTCTTCTGCAGGAAGACTACGCCCTCGTCTTCGACCTGAGGGAGTGAACCTCCGAAGAGCTCGATTCTCGCGCTCTTGGTCGTGATGCGGGAGACGCCGACCTCAGGGAAGGTGTCAAGGCTCAGAAAAGCCTTGTCGGAGCGAACTTGGAAGTGTTGCCCCTCGCCGTAGGCGGGATCCGTGACCTCTTGGGCCTTGGTCCCTAACGCCTTGGCGACTGCTTCCTGGTCGAATGTTGGTCTTGCTCGTTCTGTCATATGAAGACGAATTATACGAGGCAAGAACGGCAAAAGATGTAAGAAGCATTACAAGATTCCCGGGAACCCCATCCTAGAGATCATTGTTGTCACGAATCTGGATAGCCTTGCCCCAGTCGTAAGGGAAGTCGGGCTGAACCCAGTTATCAAACTTGCCGCGCCAGCGATTGCCAACCTGACGGTCGTATTCTGCCCACTCTTCACGCGTAACGGAAGGCGGTACGTCTCCTGAAGATGGAAAATTAACCCGCTGCTGAGGTCCGTCAGTCATCTGATGCCTACCGGATTCGAGGCGTGAAGTGCGCCTTCTGAATAAGACGGTCGTAATGCGCTTGAGGCGCCCTGATCTTTCGCTTTCCTTCCCCATTTATGACAGATTGTAACAGATCTAGCCTGAATGGGCAATAGAAAGTAGTCACCCACCTGGTGGCCTTCAGGTTGCAGTGCAGCCCTTGTTGCGATCCCATGGGACCTGTGGCAGCCGGGAAAATAAATGGCATCGATGGCAACGGCAACGCCTCAGAGTTGGATCTGAGAGACGATGAAGTTGCGTTGTTTAAATTGCTTAGCGGTCTCCCTCGGTGGAGAGCGCGTGTATCAGAACGAATCGACTACCCAAGCGCCCTCCTGACGTCACGCTGCAAAGTGATCCACGTTCGTCCGTTGAGGCATGTGCTTGACGACTCGACAGCGAAACAAACCTGCGCATGGGTGAGCTTGCCCATCGGGCTTTTCCCTCGGCGGCTGTTCTTTGACTTTGATGTTAAAGTAAACGGAACAGATGTCTATCGCATGACCGGCGAGAGAAACGCTGAACTCCTCGCAGCCTATATGACTCGTATGGCCTGGCTAATCAGCGATGATGCAGTGCGGTCAGATGTCGCTGGGGATTTTATTCCGCCATGGTTGTTTGCCATCTGTGACTTTCGACCAGCTGCGTGGCAGCAAGCGCGTAAGAAGTACCCCAAAAAGGAAGCCCTCTTGAAGTACCTCCAGGATGGTCTCTGCCCTACGTATGAGGATGGGTCAGTCGACAGGAGCCAGCTCGATGCGGCAGTGCTTGAGAAATGGGAAGCGCAGGTAGCGGGAATTGCAAGGACTGTGCGAAGGTATGCCATGCAAGACATTGATAGCCCTGCGGAAAACCCCCTGCTCGTTGTGCCGATGCTCAAAGCTAACGGAATTATCGCCGGTATCGATGAGGTTTCTGGGCTCGTGGCGAGGCTGGTAAAGTTCTTGCGAAAGGTCGAAGCTCTCGGTGAAAATAAGGTAGCTGCCAAGCAGTTCTTTGAGAGCTACGCACTAATGGGTCGCTACTGGATGGTTCTAGCCGATTGTCGGGTACCCCTCGATGAACCGTTTACCGTTGTGGTTAATGAGACGCGGGCGGTGGAGCTTGGATACAAACAATCACTGCGGCGATTCTTGGGTTCTACCTTTCTCCTTCATAGAAAGGACCTCGGGCCTCTGATTTCCTTTAATGACGGGGTCTCGAACCATGTAACCGTCCGAGTAACAGACCCTAACGTTGAGCTTGGCAAAGACGTCTCGATTAATCCTGAAGTCGGTAAGCTAGGGCGATTGACCCTGAGTACGGCACAGCAAAAGGGAGAGATTGCTCTAGGTTACTCTAATGAGCCCAACAGGCCCAATGTTGTTCATCTGAAAATGACTCTACGGCCAGCCGTGGCTATTCGAGCCATCCACTGGGCGGTGTCACTGATTGTGCTATTTACTGGCGTCTCATTCATGGTGGCATGGCACTATGAACCCGGCTGGTTCACGGCCCCTCACGTCGCTTGGCTCCTGACGCCCTCCACGTTTGCGACTTCTCTGCTGCTGGCACGGGAGTCTTCGGCTCTCAGCGGCGGTTTGGCGAAGAATATGCGCGTCCTGCTTGCTGTAGCCCTGCTCCTGCTATGGATGCTTGGTTTCAGCTTGTACTTGACCGAACATCTTCATCTCACAGAACCAGATGGCTGGCAGCCGAACGAGCCAGCTCCCTCGCCCGCTCCATCGGCCTGAGGTTTTGGCCCGGCAGCCTGCAATGGGTGGGAGTCGAGTCGACCTCAGAGTCTCATCCAACACCTCAACGAGCGGCTTGCGAAGATCGAACACCTCGTGACGGGCTACAAGCTGACCAGGTGGGGAGCTACTACCAATGTGGAGTCCCGCTTTACCCACCCCACCCCCACCGGTGTCCAGATGTTCTTCCGCGACACGGGCAAGCCGTGGACTGAGGAGCTTGAGCAGATCGCCACGGAGTACGGCTTCGCAACAAACTGCCGCAGTGGCAAGGGCCGGGGGGTCCAAACGCGGTGTGAAGACGTGCTGCGCAGAGACCTGCGGAGACGCGTCTGTGGCCGCGTAGATCCACTAAGCGGGCGCTCCGGGCGTTATGGATCAAGGAATCAACGACACGACCACCACGCGGCTACAGGGCTCTGATGAAGCGACAGACCCCATATATAAGAGGGTGTCTCACACATTTCTCACAGGCGGGTCACAGCAACCCGCGCCGAAGGTGTCTGACCTGGACATTTGCCGGACGCCCTGGACTGTGTGGACGCTCTGACCATGGACTCAGCTTCTGGGGGTCAAGGGGTCGCAGGTTCAAATCCTGTCGTCCCGACTGGAAGCAGTCGCAGGTCAGGGCCGGTTTCGGAGGCATCCGAAGCCGGCCCTTGATCATGCTTGCTCGTCGGATCGGTCCACCGGACGCGTGCCCGGTGCGAAGTGGTGGGAGCAGGCGGCAGGCCCGCGATCGTCCGGCGAGGGGGTCAGGCAGGCCGCCGGCCCGGGGGGCGGTCAGTCCGGCGGGCACCGCCGCCCATCGAACGTGCTCATCACTCACGCGGGCCGGGGTAGCCGCGGGCCAGACCATCCGTTGAGGCCGTGGCGGTTGCTCCGCGCCCACGCCGGCGATCCGGTCCGTGGCCGGCGATACGGCCCATCAGGCCTCGGCCTGCTCCGTGAAGTGCTGGAGAAGGGCTGCCTGGATGCGCTGGAGGAACAGGGTGTTCTGCTTGAGCTGGGACAGCCGGGTCGTGGCGTGGGCGGCGTACCGCGGTCCCTCCACGGCCGAGGCCAGGAGGAAGGCCGCGAGTATGTCGATGCCGCGCGACGTGTCCGCGAACTGGCCCACCGGGACCAGACGGCGGTCGAGCGGGACGTCGTCGTCGGCGACCACGTCCGTGACCAGCGACGGTTGCCAGTCGTCCGTGTTGGTGAGCGAGTGATGGGTGTCGAACCGGACGGTGACGGTCTCACCGGCGGGCACGTCGATGCTGTACGAGCCGTCGTCGTGGGTGAAGGTATGGTCGATGAGCGTGAGGTCGGGGCCGTACACGCTGACCTTGATCATGAAGGCCGGCTCGTCCCCGGTGGTGGTTCGCACGTGCCCGTGCATGAGCGTCTCCTCTCGGGCGGCCAGGATCCTCGTCGAGGACAGGCGGGCGCGCCCGCAATCGATCAGCGCAAGTCGATGAACGCAAGGCCGCTGAGAATGCAGACTTCTGAGGGCCCTTCAGACGCGCCCGATTCCAGGTTCGGCGCGGCAAGCCCGGTCAAGAGCCCTGGTTGCCCGCCTCTGTGGCCGCGCGCCTGAGACGGCTCACCAACTCGTCGGGCACATCCGGCGGTACGGAGGAAAGGGCCACTTTGCGCACGCCGGCGTCCCCGTCGGCAGCCAGACCCTCGAGTACGTCGGCCGCCGACGCCACCGGCAGATTGGCCGCTGCGCCGGCTGCTGCCACCCGGAGCACCGGGTCGTCACTATGTGCTGCCGCGAGGATGACATCCTGCCCCCGGTCGCCTTCCAGAAGGCTGGCGGCATAGGCGCTCTTGGAAGCGAGCATGGGGTCGTCTCCCTGGACCAGGGTCCTCAAGTGGGGCAGGCTGTCGGTGCCCAGTCGAGCCATCGCCGCGTAGTCCGGCTCGTCAGGATCGAGCACGCGGCGTACGTCCTGCATCGAAACGCTGTTCACGGCGTCGCCTCCTAGCCGTCCTGGCCGTCCTAGCTGAACGCGCTGTCCACCATGATTTTCAGTTCGTCAGAGACCAGGTCAGGGGGCGGGTTGGTGATGTTCCCCGTCCCGTTGCCCGTCATGAGACGGTCGTTGTTGTTGACATGCTGCAAGGCCAGTACATGGCCGACCTCATGGCCCAACGTCCATTGGGTGGCCCCTTGTGCCACAACAGCGCCCGGTCTTCCGGACGGATGGGCGGCGCAGCCGTTCCGGGGCGGGACCGAGGACCGTACGAAGTAGACGACGACGTCGTTCGAGCCCGCGTTGTTGCGGTTGGCGAAGAGCTGGGTCTGCTCTTCCGTGACTGTCCCCATCAGGCACCCGCCCGTATCCAGGTCGTTGAGGGCGGGAAGGTCGAGGTGCTCCGTCGAAGCTAGTTCGACCGTGATGCCGGCGGTCGCGTAGACCTCGCGCATCCGGGCGAGGGCGTCCTCGACGGCGACGTCGGGTGTGGTGAGGATCTTCGCGTGCAGCCGCACCGTAGGCACGTACGTATCGCCGCTGAAGACTTTGTCGTAGATGTTCCAGCCGCCGCTGATTTTGTTGCCGCCGGCTCCGGCGGTCCAGTGGGCTGTGCCTTTTTTCCATCCGTCGTGGCGGTACCAGTGGAGGTCGCCGTTGGGTTTGATGGCGTAGATGACGCCTTCGCTGCCGCTGAAGACTTTGTCGTAGATGTTCCAGCCGCCGCTGATTTTGTTGCCGCCGGCTCCGGCGGTCCAGTGGGCTG
>NZ_JBIMKE010000038.1:62833-64440 GCF_043673425.1 Streptomyces sp. M41
TCCGTCGTGGCGGTACCAGTGGAGGTCGCCGTTGGGTTTGATGGCGTAGATGACGCCTTCGCTGCCGCTGAAGACTTCGTTGTAGATGTTCCAGCCGCCGCTGATTTTGTTGCCCCCGGCTCCGGCCGTCCAATGAGCCGTACCCTGCGTCCACCCGTCATGGCGGTACCAGTGCAAGTCACCATGCGGGTAAATACTGTAGAACGCGAAACGAACACCTGTGACATGGGTTGCTGGCATGGTGAATCCCTCTTCAGAGGCCGCCCCAGGACGCATCGGGTGTGTGCATGGCCAAGATGCAGACGGGCTGAGTCGGCCTCACAACGGAAGACCCCTACGAGATGACATCGTCCCTGGCGACTCTTGATCTCCGGCATCAGGGGTCATCTCCCTCTCTACTACACTGCGCGTGCCGGGTGTTCCTCGCAAACGGAAACGCCAACTGCGGTTCCCGGCCTGCCAAGCGGTGTCGGTCTCCGTTTTCCGTGACGGTCCGTCGGTTTCATCGGTGGGCCGTTTCGGTTGTTTCGGATCGGTGAGGTGAGACGCTCCGGCGGGGAAGACGGCGTCGGCAACTCGGCGCCGTTGCTCAATCCGCGTGATAAATCAGACCGTCGGCGGTGTCCCCGGAGATCACCCCGTGTGCCGCTGATAGGGCTTCCCTGTGATCACACGACTTCGCGCCCTTTCGGCAGCAGCAGCACTGACCGCGGCCGCCCTTCTGGCAGCCTGTGGCACCACACCCTCCACACATCAAGCCCCTGAGGGGAAGAATTCCGTCGCTGGACCGGCGGCTGCTCCGCCGAAGCCGTCACCGAGTCCGACGAGGCTCAAGCCTCACCCGGTGAACTGCCGTAAGGCGAAGTGCGTGGCGCTGACCTTCGACGCCGGCCCCGGTCCTTACACGGCACGGCTGTTGGACATTCTCAAAGCCAAGCGTGTGAACGCCACGTTCTTCCTCCTCGGCAAGAACCACGTGGCCCGCTACCCCGACCTGGTGCGCCGGGAGGCGGCGGAAGGGCACGAGATCGGCAACCACACCTGGAGCCACCCTCGCCTCACCGAGGTCTCCGAGGCGGAGATCCGACGGCAGCTCGAGAAGGTGCAGAAGCAGGTCAAGGATCTCACCGGGCGGGCCCCGACCCTCATGCGCCCGCCGCAGGGAGTCTCCGACGCGCGTGTGGCCCGGATCAGCCGGTCCCTCGGGCTCGCACAGATCCTGTGGACCGTGACGGCCAAGGACTACCTCAGTCCCGCGTCGAAAGTCATCACCCAGCGCGTGCTGACCCAGGCGAAGCGGGACGGCATCATCCTGCTGCACGACATCTACCCCAACACCACGCCCGCCGTCCCCGCCATCATCGACGGTCTGCGCAAACGCGGCCTGACCCCGGTGACGGTCTCGCAGCTCTTCGCTCCCGCCAAGCCAGTGCCGGGCCGGGCGTATTGGAACGCGCCGCGCGCCGTTCCGGCGAGTGACCGGACCTCGGCCGGGACAACTTCCCAGCCTGTCTCGTGACGGGGGCGCCGCTAGGGTCTGTGTGACGTTGTGATCAGCCAGTTGCCTTCAGCAGGTCGTTGATCCAGATCATTGAGGCCCGGAGGTG
>NZ_JBIMKE010000039.1:0-64247 GCF_043673425.1 Streptomyces sp. M41
CCGACTTTATCAGATCCTTTCGGGCCTGACTCCCAGTCAGCGGGGCTTGTCTTCCCGGCCGTTGGGCCGTTCCGACGTCTCAAACCTTAGCGGATCCTCCCGGCGATTCCTAATCGGACCGCCGGTCCCAATTCGAATTGAATTCGGGCACGCCGAAATCAACCCGGGTGGGAGATCATGCTGGTGGTTTGGGTTGCCGCTCTAGCGGCGGGAGTGCTGTCGTAGAACCGTTACGGCTCCGCGGCAACCCGGAGAACACTACGGACCGGGCAGAGGGCTGTCAAGCGTCCACTGTCAAGATCTTTTGTGGGGCGGGCAGGCCCGGCTCAGTCCAGGTCGCTCAGGCGCCCGCCGGCGTCCGGCTGTGCGTCCTCCACCCTGCGGAGCAGGCGGGTGAGCACCTCGCCGAGGGTGGTGCGTTCGTCCGCCGAGAGGTCCTGGAGCAGGTCCTCCTCGAAGACCGACGCCAGTCGCATCGCCTCCAGCCACTTCTCCCGTCCCTCCACGGTCAGTTCCACGATGACGCGGACCCGGTTGGTCTCGTCTCGTTCCCGGGTCACCAGACCCTCGGAAACCATGCGGTCGATCCGGTGGGTCATCGCGGCCGGGGTGAGGCCGAGACGCTTGGCGAGGTCGCTGGGGCCCAGGCGGTAGGGAGCGCCGGAGAGGACGAGGGCCTTGAGGACCTCCCACTCGGCGTTGCTGATGCCGAGCGCTGCGGTCTGACGGCCGTAGGCGACGTTCATGCGGCGGTTGAGGCGGGACAGGGCCGAGACGACCTTCTCGACCTGGGGGTCCAGGTCCTGGAACTCGCGCTGGTACGCGGCGATCTGTTCTTCGAGTGTCGGTTCGCTGATGCCGGGGGTGTCGCCCATGGGCCGAGTATGGCACGGGCCTGCTTGGCGTTGAAGTCCTTCGATGTGTACTCTTTAGCTTCGAACTTTAGCTTTGAAGTCTTCAGACCTACATCGAGAGAGGTGAACGTGACCAGGGCGATGGGCGCAGCGATGCGCCGGATCCATGTGGGCAACGCACTCAGCGCGTTCGGGCTCGGTTTCACCGTCCCCTACCTGTATGTCTACGTCGCGCAGGTGCGAGGGCTCGGTGCCATGACGGCGGGGCTGGTCCTCGCCGTCTTCGCCGTGGCCGCGCTGGTGGTACTGCCGTTCGCCGGACGGGCCATCGTCCGGCGAGGCCCGCTGCCGGTGCTGCTCGCCGCTCTGGTCACCGCCGCGCTGGGATCGCTGAGCCTCGGGCTCGCGGGGACCGCGGCGACCGTACTGCTGTCGGCGGCGGCGCTCGGGGCGGGGCAGGCCGTGATGCAGCCGGCGCTCGCGACGATGATCGTGGACTGCTCTCCGTCGGCGACCCGGTCGCGGGCGTTCGCGACGCAGTTCTTTCTGCAGAACCTGGGACTCGGGGTCGGCGGGTTGATCGGCGGCCATCTCGTCGACGCGTCGAGCGTCTCGTCCTTCACTCTGCTGTTCGCGATTCAGGCGGCGATGTTCCTGCTGCTCGTCGTGGTGATGTCGACCGTGCGCATGCCGCGGGCGCCCAGGATCGAGGGGGTACCCGGCGGTGCCTCGGCGAAGGGGAGCTGGAAGCAGCTGCTCGGGAACCGGGCGATGGTGCAGCTGTGTGTGCTGGGCTTCGTGCTGTTCTTCGCCTGCTACGGCCAGTTCGAGTCGGGGCTCGCCGCCTACGGGGTGGAAGCCGCCGGGGTTTCGACGTCGGCGCTCGGGGCCGCGCTGGCGGCCAACACCGCGATGATCGTGGTGGCGCAGTTCGCCGTGCTGAAGTTCGTGGAGCGGCGCAGGCGGTCCAGGGTGATCGCGGCCGTGGGCCTGATCTGGGCCTTGGCCTGGGTCGCGGCGGGGTATGCCGGGCTCGGACACGGGAGTCAGGCGATGGCCACGGCGGCCTTCATCTCGACCTACGCCCTGTTCGGGCTCGGTGAGGCGATGCTGTCGCCGACGGTGCCCCCGCTGGTGGCGGATCTGGCGCCGGAGGGGATGGCCGGGCAGTACAACTCCGCTTTCGCCTTGGTGAAGCAGCTTGCGCTGGCCGTGGGGCCGGCGGTGGGCGGGCCGATGGGGGCCGCGC
Organism: Streptomyces sp. M41; assembly: GCF_043673425.1. Taxonomy (NCBI): domain Bacteria; kingdom Bacillati; phylum Actinomycetota; class Actinomycetes; order Kitasatosporales; family Streptomycetaceae; genus Streptomyces; species Streptomyces sp. M41. The sequence continues at coordinate 2,104 of NZ_JBIMKE010000039.1, forward strand.
TGCACGGGCCGTATGTGGTGACGTTCTTCGGGTTCTCGCTGGGGATCACGTATCTCGCGCTGCGGTTGGGGCGCCGGCTCACCGCGGTTCAGGATCAGCCGGCGCTCGCCGGGAGCCTGGTCGTGGCGCAGGGGACCGCGGCGCCGTCCGGGCAGGCTCGGGCGCACGCCTGAGCGAGGGCCCTAGGTGCCCCGGGTCGCGCCTTTCGGCAGGGCGAACTCGCACCACACCGCTTTTCCGCCGCCGGGGGTCCGGCGGCAGCCCCAGGCCGAGGCGATCGTCGCGACGATGGCGATGCCTCGGCCCGACTCGTCGCCCGGTTCGGCTCGGCGGCGGCGGGGGAGGTGGTCGTCGCCGTCGGTGACCTCGATGATCAGGCGGCGGTCGGTGCGGCGCAGGCGCAGGCGCATGGGTGGCGTGCCGTGCTGGAGGGAGTTGGCGACCAGTTCGCTGGTGGCCAGGACACCCAGGTCGTGCAGATCCGCCGGGAAACGCCAGCTCGTCAGGACGCCGGAGGCGAAGGCGCGGGCTCGGGGCGCTGCCTCGACGCCGCCCAGCAGCTCCAGGGCCGCGTTGCGGAAGAGGTCGCTGTCGGGGCCGGTGCGGGCCGGGTGCTGGAGGACCAGGACGGCGACGTCGTCGTCGTGGTCGGCGGTCACGCCCGCGCTGCGCACCAGGCGGTCGCAGACCACCTGGGGGGTGCCGGTCGCGCCGGCCAGGGCGCGTGCGAGCGAGGCGATTCCCTCGTCGAGGTCCTCGTCCCGGCGTTCCACCAGGCCGTCGGTGTAGAGGACGGCCGTGGAGCCGGGGCTCAGGGCGATCGAGCCGGACGCGTGCATCCAGCCGCCGGTGCCCAGTGGCGGGCCCGTGGGTTCGTCGGCGCGCTGGACCTGGCCGTTCTCGTCGCGGACCAGGATGGGGAGGTGGCCGGCGGAGGCGTACACCAGGCGGCCCTCGTTCGGGTCGTGGATGGCGTAGACGCAGGTGGCGATCTGGTTGGCGTCGATCTCGGTGGCCAGGCCGTCGAGGAGCTGGAGGACCTCGTGCGGGGGGAGGTCCAGTCGGGCGTAGGCCCGCACCGCCGTACGGAGTTGGCCCATGACCGCTGCCGCTCGGACGCCTCTGCCCATCACGTCGCCGATGACGAGCGCTGTGCGACCGCCGCCCAGGGTGATCACGTCGTACCAGTCGCCGCCGACGGCGGCCTCGGTGCCGCCGGGGTGGTAGGTGGCGGCGATCCGCAGGTCGTCCGGTTGTTCGAGCTCCTGGGGGAGGAGGGAGCGCTGGAGGGTGACGGCCGTTTCGCGCTGGCGGCGTTCGCTGGCGCGCAGGCGCTCGGCGGCCTCCGCGTGGTCGGTGACGTCGGTGGCGAAGACGAGGACACCGCCGTCCCGCTCGGTCACCGGGGTGCAGATGAAGGTGTAGGAGCGGCCGTCGGGGGCCTTGCGGGACTTGAGGGTGCGGGGCTTGCCGCTGCGCAGGACCTGGTCGAGGAGGGGAAGCAGGCCCAGTTCGGCCAGTTCGGGGAGGGCCTCGCGGGCGGGTTCACCCGGGGGGCGTACACCGAAGGCGGTCACATAGGCGTCGTTGACGTAGGCGAGGCGGTGGTCGGTGCCGTGGACGAGGGCGACCAGGGACGGGACGCGGTCCAGGACCTCCCGGACCGGCAGTTCGTCCAGGGCGGGGTTGGGCTTGTCCTCGTCGGTGAGATGTTCGGCGCGGGCCGCGGGAACGGCACCGGGGCCGTCCCCCCTGCGGTCCGGCGTGAGGGCCACCGTGGGTTCGGTCCGCGCTGCGGCGCGGCGCTGCGTTCCGGGGAGCCGGGCGCTCCAGCGCGTGAAGTTCACGAATCCTTGCCTCGTGTCGTCGTCTTCGGCCAGCTCCGGACCCGGCCGGGGGCCTGAGGGGCGGCGGTACCCCGGGTTTGCAGCACTGTGGGAGAGCCTTGTGGGTCGATGGGCGGGCGGGGCCCGTCCGAGGTCGTCCAGGGGTCGGGGTCGGTTCGCGTGCGGTGTCGGGATCGGTTCGGGATCAGTCTGGCAGTGCGGCCGACCTGGCCGACACCCGTCAGACGCCCGCCCGGTCGGTGGAGTTCCTGGGTCCGGTCAGGACGACCCCTTCGGGTCGCCTCCCGGGTTGTGTGGATGCTTTCCACCGGCCGCGAGTTCGAACTCCGCTCGGGGGTGTTCGAGCGAACCGAGGGAGACGACCTCCCTCTTGAAGAGTCCCGACAGCGTCCATTCGGCCAGGACGCGGGCCTTGCGGTTGAAGGTCGGCACCCTGCTGAGGTGGTAGACGCGGTGCATGAACCAGGCAGCGTAGCCCTTCAGCTTGCGTCCGTAGACCTGCGCGACACCTTTGTGGAAGCCGAGGGAGGCGACGGAGCCGGCGTATTTGTACGCGTACGTCTGAAGGGGTTCGCCGCGCAGGGAGTGGACGATGTTGTCGCCGAGGACCTTCGCCTGCCGCAGCGCGTGCTGGGCGTTGGGGGCGCACTGGGTGCCGGGCTCGTCGGCGGTGACGTCGGGGACGGCGGCGGCGTCTCCCGCCGCCCACGCGTGCGTGGTGCCCTGGACGGCGAGCTCCGGGGTGCACCTGAGCCGGCCGCGTTCGTCGAGGGGCAGGTCGGTGGCGGCGAGGACCGGGTGGGGTTTGACGCCGGCCGTCCAGACGACCGTACGGGTGGGGAAGCGGGCGCCGTCGCTGAGGGCGGCGACGCGGTCGACGCAGGAGTCGAGGCGGGTGTGCAGGCGTACGTCGATGTTGCGGCGGCGCAGTTCGGTGACGGTGTAGCGGCCCATGTCGGCGCCGACCTCGGGCAGGATGCGGTCGGATGCCTCGACGAGGATCCACTTCATGTCCTCGGGCCGGACGTTGTGGTAGTAGCGCGTGGCGTAGCGGGCCATGTCCTCGAGTTCGCCGAGCGCCTCCACGCCCGCGTAGCCGCCTCCCACGAAGACGAAGGTGAGGGCCGCGTCGCGGATCGCCGGGTCGCGGGTGGAGGAGGCGATGTCCATCTGCTCGATGACGTGGTTGCGCAGGCCGATGGCCTCTTCGACGGTCTTGAAGCCGATGCCGTGGTCGGCGAGGCCGGGCACGGGGAGGGTGCGCGAGACGGAGCCGGGCGCGAGGACGAGTTCGTCGTACGACAGCTGTTCGGTGCCGGTGCCCTCCTCCTCGGCGGCGAGGGTGGTCAGCGTGGCGGTGCGCCCCGCGTGGTCGATGGCGGTGGCCTCGCCGATGATGATCCGGCATCCGGGCAGCACACGGCGCAGCGGTACGACCACATGACGTGGGGAGATGGACCCGGCAGCCGCTTCGGGGAGGAACGGCTGATACGTCATGTACGGGTCGGGAGTGACGACCGTGATCTCGGCCTCGCCCCGCGCGAGTTCCTGTTTCAGTCTCCGCGTCAGACGCAGGGCCGTGTACATCCCGACGTAGCCGCCGCCGACAACGAGAATGCGCGCACGTTCCTTCACCATCCCATGACGCACCCGGCGCTTGCGTTTGTCCACAGGCTCGACAATTTGTGTGACCGGAGGCCGTCGGTGCCGCGATTTGGCCGAAATGCCGGAGTGCGCGGAAAGTGCGCAGGTCACAGGGTGTGCGCCGGGGGGACTGGGGTGGCGCAATCCGGACGTAAACGACCCGTACTCCGATCGGGGGGCGCTCCGTGCGGAACGTGCCCCTTCTGAATTGACTTCCTCTCAACTATGTTCGTGTGTCGACGGGGTGTAGGGGGATGCGCTCTCGGGTCCGCGATGACACAGGGCGGGCTCGTTGTCCGGGCTTGTTCCGCGACGCTCCGGCTTGCAATGACGGGGAGTCTCCGGGGGGAGACGTCATTACCGGGGGATCGCTTATGCATGTTCAGGATTCTCGTTGGTCTTCGGCGGCGGCCATCGCACCGGCCGGCGCAGCGGTCGGCGCAGCGATGAGCGCGGCCACAGGCAACGGACGCGCGGACAGCGCGCGTACGACGCCGCTGCGCGTGGACGCACAGCGCAATCTGGAGCACGTGCTGCGTGCGGCACGCGAGGTCTTCGGCGAGCTGGGCTACGGCGCGCCGATGGAGGACGTGGCACGCCGCGCGCGGGTCGGCGTCGGGACGGTGTACCGCCGCTTCCCGAGCAAGGACGTCCTGGTGCGGCGCATAGCCCAGGAGGAGACCTCCCGGCTGACCGACCAGGCGCGTGCCGCGCTCGGCCAGGAGGACGAGCCGTGGTCGGCGCTGTCGCGCTTCCTGCGTACGTCGGTGGCCTCGGGCGCCGGCCGGCTGCTGCCGCCGCAGGTGCTGCGGGTCGGGGTGGCCGAGGACGGCGGCGCGCTCGACGAGGCCCGGGTGCCGCAGCAGCGGATGCAGCCGGGCGTCGGGGAGCTGCGGTTGGTGCCGGAGCAGCCGGCCGCGGTGCCGGCGGACCCGGTGGACGACGCGGGGGCGGCGGCGCTGCTCGACGTCGTGGGCCGACTCGTGGAGCGGGCGCGCGCGGCGGGTGAGCTGCGGGCCGACGTGTCGGTGTCGGACGTGCTGCTGGTGATCGCCACGGCGGCGCCCTCGCTGCCGGACGCGGCGCAGCAGGCGGCGGCGTCGTCACGGCTGCTGGACATCCTGCTGGAGGGGCTGCGGTCGCGGCCTCAGGCGTGAGCCGGCGCGCGGCCGGCTCGGAGTGACCGAGGGGCGGGGGGCTGCTGTGCCGGGTGCTGTGCCCGGCGCTGTGGCGTCCCGCCTCGAACACCGACGGGAACCCCTTGCCGGGCACGTCCCGGATGGTGCTCAACTCCCGCCCGTTGAGCGTCGGTCGAGCCTTCCCTGTGCGGGCGAGGGCTAGTACTGCCATGCGGGAAGTCCCCACGGACGGGTGGATGTCCGTCGGCGCGGGGCCTGACCAAAAGCCAATATGGCACCCTGACCCGGTGTCCTGGACTGGTGGAGCTGGCGGCGGGGGCTTTCCTCGATGAGCGTTGACGGGCGGGACGAGTCACCCGGGGACGACGACTCGGCGACTGGGCAGGTGCCGAGTCAGGGCGGCCGGGCGGATCTGCCACCGGGCGGCGGCAGCACGGAGGGCCGCGCACCGGGCGGCGCCGAGGGCGTCGTCCCGGCACAGCGCGACCGGCGCGAGGACAGCGCACTGCCATCGCCGCGCGAACCGCAACCTCCCCGCGATCTGCCATCGCCGCACGAACTGGCACCGACACACGTACTGCCGCCGCACGAACTGCCGCCGTCGGACGCCGACCTGATCGGCCGTATGCGCTCGGGCGACGACACCGCCTACGAGGAGCTGTACCGACGCCACGCGCAGGCGGTGCGCCGGTACGCGCGCTCATGCTGCCGTGACGCCCACACCGCCGACGACCTCACCGCCGAGGTCTTCGCCCGCATGCTCCAGGCGGTACGCGGCGGCTCGGGCCCCGAGCACGCCGTACGCGCGTATCTGCTCACCTCGATCCGGCGGGCCGCCGCGGACTGGACGAGGTCGGCGCGGCGCGAGCAACTGGTCGACGACTTCGCGGTGTTCGCCGCGCAGTCCGCGCGGGTCTCCGACGTCGCTGACCACGACAGCGTGGACCTGGGCGCCGATGTGCTGGCGATGCACGAGGCCGAACGGTCCATGGCCATGCGGGCCTTCCGGTCGCTGCCGGAGCGCTGGCAGGCCGTGCTGTGGCACACCGAGGTCGAGGACGAGTCGCCCAGCGAGGTCGCCACGCTGTTCGGGCTCGACGCCAACGGCACGCGTGTACTGGCCAGCCGCGCCCGGGAGGGGCTCAAGCAGGCCTATCTCCAGGCCCATGTCAGCGCCAGCCTCGCCGGCGACGAGGAGTGCGCCCGCCATGCCGACCGCCTCGGGGCGTACGCCCGGGGCAGTCTGCGCGCCCGTGCCGAGCGGGGGCTGCGCAAGCATCTGGAGGAGTGCGCCAAGTGCCGGCTGGCCGCGGGCCAGATCAAGGAAGTCGCCGGCGGCATCCCGGCCGTCGTGCCGGTCGCCGTCATCGGCTGGTTCGGCGCCGCAGGGTACGCCAAGGCGGCCGGTCTCATCGCCGGTGGTGCCTCAGTGGGCGCGGCCGGTGCGGCGGGGGCGACCGCGGTGGCGGGCGGCTCGTCGAGCGGTGCCGGGGCCGGAAGCGGGGCCGCGAGTGGGGCCGGTGGGGCCGGGGGCGGTTCGTCCGGTGGGGCGGGCAGCGGTGGCGCGGCGGTCTCCGAGGGGCTCGGCGCACCACTGAAGGCCGGGATCGCGGCCGGTGTGGTCGCCGTGGGCGTGACGGCGGCGATCGTGCTCGCGCTGGCCGGCAACGACAAACCGGACGGCCGGGAGGACGCCAAGCCGCCCTCCGTGCCGTCTCCCGTCGTCGAGGAGACGCCGACGCCCGAGCCGCCGACGCCCACCAAACCGCCGAAGCCGACGAAGCCACCGAAGCGGGAGCCCACCGCACAGCCGCCGGTGGCCGACCCGGCCACCGGGCCGAAGCCGGCCCCGGCTCCGCCCAGGCCCCCGTCACCCACACCCACCCCACGGCCCACGCCCACTCCGACTCCGACTCCGACCCCCACCCCGACACCCACGCCGACCCCGCCTCCGCCGCCCGCGCCCGCTCCCCCGCCCGCCCCGGTCGTCTACCAGTGGAACCGGCTCTCCTACGACATCGCCGGTGACGGCGATGCGCCCGAGATGCGGATCGGCGAGAGCAACTGGGTGTGGCAGCGGTACGGCGTGCCGATCGCCGGCAAGCGGTACGCGCACGGGGTCACCGTGCACGGCCGGTCCTCCGTCACCATCGACCTCAACCGGCGCTGCTCCGCCTACGACGCGATGGTCGGGGTCGACGACTCGACCCTGGGGCTCGGCGCGTTCTCCTTCTCCGTCCATGCCGACGGCGTACTGCTGTGGCGGTCGGGAGTGATCGAGGGCGGGGACCCCGCGGTACCGGTCCATGTGAACCTCGCCGGGCGGGAGACGGTACGGCTGGTGGTCGAACCGCGCAGCACCGTCGACAGCCTGCTGCTCGCGGACTGGGCGGAGTCGAGGTTCAGCTGCATGTGAGGCGGTTCGGCCGGGTGCGCCGGCGCCGGGGGGGCCACTCACCGCCCCTCGACGCCGACCGCCACTTGACACTCACCGACCCTCGACGCGCACTACCCCCGGCGCGCCCCCGCCCCCAACGCCCCCCGCCGCGGCGGGATGCCCGCCGGTACCGCGCGCTGGCGGGCCGGGGTGCCGGTCCAGCAGGTGCCGCGGCGGGCGAGGAGGCGGCGCAGCCAGAGTTCCAGGGAGACCAGGTCGGCGAGGCCGTCCAGGGGCAGGGGTTCGCCCTCGGCCGCCGCGCGCAGGGCCTTGCGGACGACCCGGGCCTCCACCAGGCCCGCCTCGGCGAGGAGGGGGGTGCCGAAGAGGGACATCAGCGGGTCCGCGGCCACTCTCATGCCGGTGCGTGCCGCCACCGCCGAGGAAGCGTGCGACGGCACGCCCCAGCCGGCGGGGAGGTCGGCCACTCCGGCGCCCTCCAGGACCGTACGGAGGATCGCCGCGCGGGCGCCGGGCTGGACGCGCAGGGCCTCCGGTAGGACCCGGCAGGCGCGCACGACCTGGTTGTCGAGGAACGGGGCGTGCAGGCGCTGGAAGCGGATCTCGGCGGCCTGTTCGAGGACGCGCAGGTCGGCCGCGTGCCGGGCGAGGGCCGCACGCGCGCGGTAGTCACCGGGGCGCTGCCCCGGGCCCACCCCGTTGCGGTTCGTCGCCGCTTGCAGCCGAACCGATACTTCAGCCAGTGCCTCGCCGGTCAGCCACCGGGCCGCCGGGCCCGGTCTGGCCCAGGTGAGCGCGGCGAGCGACGCCCCTACGGCACCTCCGGGCTCGTCGAAGCGGCGGTGCATGAGCCGGTCGGCCAGGGTGTCCAGGCCCGTCCGGTACGGGGTGCGGGCCAGCTTGCGTGCCGCGCCGTACACGCGCGCGGGCACCAGGACCGAGCCGTCCGCCTTCGCCAGCGCCGCGACCGGGCGGACCAGGTGGCGCCGCTTGCGGTCCATCAACAGGTCCGCGAGGCGGGCCGGGTGGGCGTCCAGGACCTGGCGGGCGCCGTGCCCGGTGAAGTGGTCGGCGCTGCCGGACGCCAGTCGGGCGCGGTGCCGCACCGCCGTCACCAAGCTCGGACCCGGCTCGTCCGTGAGCGGCCCGTCCAGGTCGGCGTACGGCAGTGTCTCCTCGCCGCCCGCGACCACCACGTGGTGCAGGCGCGGGTTGGCCGCGAGGGCACCCGCCCGCTCCAGCTCGGCCTCCCGGCCGCCGACCGCGAGGTCGTTGAAGGTCACCGCGAGAAGGCGCTCCCCCGCGCCCGTGCCGTGGCCCAGGACCGTGCCCGGCATACCGGGGAGGCCGGCGGCCAGCAGCGCCAGGGTGGCCGAGGCGGGGCCGCCGGACAGGTCGGCGCCGATGCCCGGCACCGGCATCCCGCGCGCCGCACGCCGCTCGGCCGGACCCATCCCCGGCACCGGGCCCGGGTCTATGTCGGTGCCGGGCACATGGCGGGGCGCCGAAAGACGGGCGCGTACCGCCTCCACCAGGGCGTCGCGCACGGCGTCCACCGCGCTGTCCGGGTCCGCCGCCGGCGCGGCCACGGCGAGGGAGGCCACCGGCTCGTACCCGGCGATCTCGCGCGCGCCGGTGCGCAGGATCAGCGCATGCCCCGGCGGAATGCGCCGTACGCCGTCGTAAGGGGTGGAGTCGTGCACGGCAGCCGGGACGTCGGGGGCGGCGAGCAGTGCGGCGAGGTGTCCGAAGTCGAGGTTGGCCTCGATGAGGTCGGCGAGGGGCAGCGCGGCCGTCGCATACGCCGTACCGCCCGCCCAGGGGGTGTAGAACACGGGGCGCGCGCCTGCCAGATCACCGCAGACCGTGACCCTGCGGCCCACCTGGACGACGGCCGTGTAGCTGCCGGACCACGCCGTCAGATGCCGAAGTGCCCCGCCCCTGGCGGCGAACAGACCGACCCGCAGTTGTTCGTCGCTGGCGCCGCACGTCCCCAGCACCGCGATCCTGGTCTGTGCGTCGGCCTTGACCACGCGCACCTCGTCGGGGCGCCAGTCGCCGACGGCCCACAGCGGGTCGGGGTCGCCCCACAGGAGTTGGGAGCCGACCGGGTGCACGGTCTCACCGTCGCTTCCGGTGGACCCGGCGGAATCGATCCCGGCGGTCACCGCGGCGGTGCTGCTCCATCCCACCAACCACCGCATCGCCGCCTCCACAGGCTGTGGACAACCAGTGCACCGTACGAACCGGTTCACCATGCTGCCATGAAGGAAGCGTGCCGGAGCGGCGACGGAGCCGCTCGAACTCCCCCAATTGCGCCAGCGCGAGCGCCCCCGTGGCCTGCGCACACTGTTCGAACTCCCGGGCGGGGCAGGGATGTCGGCCAAGCACTGCGGCGCGAATGCGCCCTCGATGCGCTCCCCGAAAACGCCCTTCGCGCCCTCAAGTTCCGTGGTGAGAGCGGCAATCACCCCGAGAGCGCAGGGTCGCTTTTCAGCCAAATCGGCGCCGCAAGGACAGGCTCGCGCACGCTCCGTACACTGCCGCGCGCTACTCGCCGTGCTCGCCGTGCGCGCAGTCCGGGGAACGAAAGGACGCCCCCCGGACCGTTCCGCCGCCCGCGGGGATGGAGGCGGCGGAATCCCCCAGCCCACTGGATCCAGTACAGCGGGCCGACCCACGCAGAAGCCATGGAACCGCTCCCCCGATGGCCGGAGAAGAGCGCACGGACGGGCGCACGGCCACACGGCGGGGGCACGCCACAACTGTGCGTAGGGGGTGCGCACTTGAGTGCGGACCACAATCCCGCCATCCGGAAGAATGCCCCTTAACGCTTGGGATGCGGCGAACTACGCTGGGTTTACGAATGCCGCGTGGTTATGCCAGCGCGGCAGCCGTCTGTGTCGAGGGGTGGCGCATGTCCAGGGAGCAACGCGGGCCGAACGAAAAGCTCGGCGCCGTTCTCGCCCTCGCGGGAATCAGCAACGCAGGACTCGCCCGACGCGTCAACGACCTTGGCGCTCAGCGGGGCCTGACTCTTCGCTACGACAAGACGTCGGTGGCGCGCTGGGTGTCGAAGGGCATGGTGCCGCAGGGTGCCGCGCCGCACCTCATCGCCGCCGCGATCGGCCAGAAGCTGGGCCGTCCGGTGCCGCTCCACGAGATCGGCCTGGCGGACGCGGACCCCGCCCCCGAAGTGGGCCTCGCCTTTCCCCGGGACGTCGGCCAGGCGGTGAAATCGGCGACCGAGCTGTACCGTCTCGACCTCGCCGGACGCCGCGCCGGCACCGGCGGCATCTGGCAGTCGCTGGCCGGCTCCTTCGCGGTGAGCGCATACGCAACGCCCGCCTCACGGTGGCTGATAACCCCGGCCGACAGTTCGGTCGCGCGTGAGGTGAGCCCGTCCGAGAGCTCCGGCGCACCGCTCAAAGTCGGCCACAGCGATGTGCAGAAGCTGCGGGAGGCCGCCGAGGACGCCAGGCGCTGGGACTCCAAGTACGGAGGCGGCGACTGGCGTTCGTCCATGGTGCCCGAATGCCTACGGGTGGAGGCCGCACCGCTGCTGCTCGGCTCGTACTCCGACGAGGTGGGGCGGGCCCTGTTCGGGGCCTCCGCCGAGCTCACCCGGCTCGCGGGCTGGATGGCCTTCGACACCGGGCAGCAGGAGGCGGCCCAGCGGTACTACATCCAGGCGCTGCGGCTCGCCCGAGCCGCGGCCGACGTACCCCTCGGCGGGTATGTGCTGGCGTCGATGTCCCTCCAGGCGACCTACCGCGGTTTCGGCGACGAGGGCGTCGACCTCGCCCAGGCGGCCCTGGAGCGCAACCGGGGGCTCGCCACGGCCCGCACCATGAGCTTCTTCCGCCTGGTCGAGGCACGCGCACACGCACGCGCGAGTGACGCACAGGCCGCCGGCGCGGCCCTGAAGGCGGCGGAGGGCTGGCTGGAGCGGTCCCGGGACGGGGACAACGACCCGTCGTGGCTGGGGTTCTACTCCTACGACCGGTTCTGCGCGGACGCCGCCGAGTGCTACCGGGACCTGAAGGCTCCGCGCCAGGTACGGCGGTTCACGGAGCAGGCCCTGTCGAAGCCGACGGAGGAGTTCGTGCGCTCGCACGGGCTGCGGCTCGTCGTGTCCGCGGTCGCCGAGCTCGAGTCGGGCAACCTCGATGCGGCATGCGAGCAGGGCGTACGGGCGGTGGAGGTCGCGGGGCGGATATCGTCCGCGCGCACCACCGAGTACGTGAAGGACCTGCTGCACCGCCTGGAGCCGTACGGCGACGAACCGAGGGTCGTCGAGCTGCGGGAGCGGGCGCGGCCCCTGCTGATGACACCCGCCTGAGCGTGCCCATGCCCTCCTGCCCGGACCGGGGCGCCCCGACGTGTCGTCCCGCCCGGCCGCGCCCGCTTCCACGACCCCGATGACCGCACCGCCGACCGCACGTCCCCCTTCCCACGTCCGCGCCACCGGCGGCGCGCCGCGGGTTTGAGGGCGTTGTCAGTGGCGCAGTGCATTATCGGAACCGGGAGGTGGGGCAGGTGCTCAGGCTCGCTTACGACTGTGACGTGCTCGTCATCGGCGGTGGGATCGTCGGGCTGTCCACGGCGTATGCGATCACGCGTGCCGCTCCGGGCACGCGGGTGACCGTGCTGGAGAAGGAGCCGGGACCAGCCCGGCACCAGACGGGGCGCAACAGCGGGGTCATCCACAGCGGGATCTACTACCGCCCGGGGTCGCTGAAGGCGCGGTACGCGGTGCGGGGCGCCGCCGAGATGGTCAAGTTCTGCGCGGAGTACGGCATCGCGCACGCCGTCACCGGCAAGCTGATCGTCGCGACCGAGCGGGAGGAGCTGCCCCGGCTGCACGCCCTGGTGCAGCGCGGCCGGGAGAACGGCATTCCGGTCCGGGAGCTGGGAGCCGCCCAGATCGCGGAGTACGAGCCCGAGGTGCGGGGGCTCGCCGCGATACACGTCGGGACGACGGGGGTGTGCGACTTCGCCGGGGTGGCCCGGCAGCTGGCCGAGGCATCGGGGGCGGAGATCCGGTACGGCGCACGGGTGGAGGCGGTCGACCGGCGCGCCGAGCTGGGAGTGGCCGTACGGACCACGCGCGGCGACATCGTGCGCGGACGGGCGCTGGTGAACTGTGCCGGGCTGTACTGCGACGAGGTGGCCCGGATGACGGGGGACGAACCGGAGATGCGGATCGTGCCGTTCCGCGGCGAGTACTACTCGCTGGCACGGCCCGAGCTGGTGCGGGGCCTGGTGTATCCGGTGCCGGACCCGGCGTTCCCGTTCCTCGGCGTGCATCTCACGCGCGGGATCGACGGAGGCGTCCACATCGGGCCGAACGCGGTGCCGGCACTGGCCCGCGAGGGATACGGCTGGGGTGTCGTACGACCGCGAGAGGTCGGGGCGACGGTGGCCTGGCCCGGGGTGTGGCGGATGGCACGGCGGCACTGGCGGTACGGCGCGGGGGAGCTGCGGCGGTCGGTGTCGCGGCGGGCGTTCACGGGGGCGGTGCGCAGGCTGCTGCCGGCGGTGACGTCCGACGATCTGGTGCCGGCGGCGGCGGGGGTGCGGGCGCAGGCGGTGCTGCGGGACGGGTCGCTGGTGGACGACTTCTTGATCCGGGAGGGTCCGCGGGCCGTGCATGTGCTGAACGCCCCGAGCCCGGCGGCGACGGCCTCGCTGCCGATCGGGCGGGAGGTGGCGCGCAGGGCGCTGGCGGTGCTGGAGCAGATGTGACCGGGGGCGGACGTCGGAGCAGCCGCCCCTGATGTGCCCGGTGGGCGGCGGCCCCGGGCCGGCCGTGTCCCGCTCCCCGTAAAATCGACCCCACTGTGTCTGAATCCCTCAACGCCCCCGAAGCCCCCCAGCCCGGCACCCCGGCTCAGCACGAGACCGTCGACGGGCAGGGCCACCACGCCCCCGGTGTCTCCGTCCGGCACACCCGGGCCAAGGGCGAGCCCCGTTTCCCGGACGGTCCCAAGGCCGATCCCGCGGGGTCGCACTTCGAGCGGCGGATCCGCAGTTTCCAGCCGCGGCGCAGCCGGGTGACCGCGGGGCAGGCGGACGCGTTGCAGCGGCTGTGGCCCAAGTGGGGGCTCGACATCGACGGGCAGCGCGTCGTCGATCTCGGTGAGCTGTTCGGCAACGACAACCCGGTCGTGCTGGAGATCGGGTTCGGCATGGGCGAGGCCACCGCCCAGATGGCCGCCGCCGACCCGGCCACCAACATCCTCGCCGTCGATGTGCACACCCCCGGCCAGGGCAACCTGCTCAACCTCGCCGACCACCACGGACTGTCCAACCTCCGGGTCGGCAACGGCGACGCCATCATCCTGCTGCGCGAGATGCTCACCCCCGATGCGCTCGACGGGCTGCGCGTCTACTTCCCCGACCCCTGGCCCAAGAAGCGGCACCACAAGCGGCGCCTCATCCAGCCGGAGTTCCTCAGCCTGGCCGCGACCCGGCTGAAGCCCGGCGGCCTCGTGCACTGCGCCACCGACTGGGAGCCGTACGCCGAACAGATGCTCGAAGTTCTGACGGCGCATCCCGACTTCGAGAACACCCGGGCGGACGGCGGTTTCTCGCCCCGTCCCGAGTTCCGGCCGCTGACCCGTTTCGAGGGACAGGGACTGGACAAGGGTCATGTGGTGAACGACCTGCTCTTCCGGCGCGTACAGCGGTAGGAGCAGCACCGACAGTCCCCCGCCGGCGCCCGTGCCCCTTCGCGCTGCTGCGGGCGGCGCCCCTGTCTCGTTAGGGTCGATGCCGTGGCCACCCGTCCCCCGTACCCGACGCACCCCACCGGTCCCACCGGCGGCACGCTGCGGCACGCGCACTGGTGGCAGAGGCGGTGGGTGCGCTACGGCGCGCTCAGCACGCTGCTCACGCTCTCCGGGCTGGTCATCCTCGCCCTGGTCCGCGAGCAGACCGGCACCGAGGGGTTCCTGGTCGGGCTCGGACTCGCCGTGCTGCCCGTGCCGCTGCTCGTCGCGTCCTTCCGCTGGCTGGACCGGGTCGAGCCGGGGCCCTGGCGCAATCTGGTGTTCTCCTTCGCCTGGGGCGCCTGCGCGGCGGCGTTGATAGCGATCGTCGCGAACAGCTTCGCGACCCGGTGGATAGCGACCGCGACGGCCGATCCGTCGCATGCGGACACCCTCGGCGCGACCGTCATAGCGCCCGTCGTGGAGGAGACGGCCAAGGCCGCCGCGATCCTGCTCGTGTTCCTCTTCCGACGACGGGACTTCACCGGGATCGTCGACGGTGTGGTGATAGCCGGCGTCACCGCCACCGGTTTCGCCTTCACCGAGAACATCCTCTACCTGGGCACCGCCTTCGGTACCGACCAGCTCACCGGCGACAGCGGCATCGCCTCCGTCACGGCCGCGACCTTCTTCGTCCGCGTCATCATGTCGCCCTTCGCGCACCCCCTGTTCACGGTCCTCACCGGCATCGGCTTCGGCATCGCCGCGCTGTCGGGTGAGCGCCGGCAGGTGCGCCGCGTCCTGCTCCCCCTCCTCGGGCTGCTGCTCGCCATGGGCATGCACGCCATGTGGAACGGCTCGTCGGCCTTCGGCGAGTACGGGTTCTTCGCCGTGTACGCGGCCTTCATGGTGCCCGCGTTCGGGCTGCTGACCTGGCTGGTGATCTGGACCCGGCAGCGGGAACTGAGGACCGTGCGGGAGGAGCTGCCCGCCTATGTCGTCGCCGGGTGGCTGGCCCCCGGCGAGCCGTTCGCGCTGGGCTCGATGCGGGCGCGGCGGGTGGCCCGGCAGTATGCGCACCGGCGCGGCGGCCGGGCGGCGGCCCGTGCGGTGGCGCAGTACGAGGCGTACGCCACGTCGCTGGCGTTCCTGCGGCACCGGGGGCGCCGCGGGCGGGCCGACGCCGACTTCCTCCTCCGGGAACGGGAGCTGCTGCACGAGCTGTGGCACCGCCGGGAGTTCGCCCGACCGGCGCTGGAGCACGCGGTCGCCGTGACGCGGGCATGGCCGCCGGGGCACGGGTACGGGGGGTACGGGGCGTACGGCTATGGGGCGCCCGTGCCGACCCCTTGGCCGCCGTACGGCCATGCCGGGCACGTCAGCCATACCGGGCACGTCGGACAGGCAGCGCCGGCCGGCCGGCCCCATGGCCCGGTGTACGGGCCCGCGGCGCCCTACCCCGCGTACAACCCGTACCGGACCTGACCGCGAAGGCGCTCGCCTCAGGCGGAAGCCGCCGTCAGCCTCGCCAGTTCCTCCTCGGTGAGCCGCAGCTCTCCCACTCCCACCAGTGCCGGCAGTTGTTCCACCGTCCGGGCGGAGGCGATGGGGGCCGTGATCGTGGGCTGGGCGGCGAGCCAGGCCAGCGCCGTGGTGGCCACCGGAGCCTCGTGGGCGCGGGCGATCTCGTCCAGGGTGTCGAGCACCCGGCGTCCCCGCTCGGTCCGAAGGTGCTTGGCGGCGCCCCCGGCGCGCGGGCCCTCCACCGTCGTACCGGCGCGGTACTTGCCCGTGAGGAAGCCGGACGCCAGGGAGTAGTACGGCACCACCCCGAGGCCCGCACGCTCGGCGAGGTCCTGGAGTTCGCCTTCGTAGGTGTGGCGGGAGACCAGGTTGTAGTGGGGCTGGAGGGCGACGTACCGGGCGAGGCCCTCCGCGTCGGAGAAGTCCAGGGACGCCTTCAGCCGCCCGGCGGAGATGTTGGAGGCGGCGATGTGCCGGATCTTGCCCGCCTTCACCAGCTCGTCGAGCGCGCCGATGATCTCCTCGACCGGTACGTCGGGCTTGTCGAAGTGGGTGTAGTAGAGGTCGATGTGATCGGTGCCGAGGCGGCGCAGGGAGGCGTCGGCGGCGGCTTTGACGGTGGCGGCGTTCAGGCCCTGGTAGTCGGGGTGCTGGCTGACCTTCGTGGCGATCACGACGTCGTCCCGGTTGCCGCGCGCCTTCAGCCAGCTGCCGATGACGGTCTCGGACTCGCCGCCCGCGTTGCCCTCGACCCACGCCGAGTACGAGTCGGCCGTGTCGATGAAGTTGCCGCCCGCCGCCGTGTAGGCGTCGAGGACGGCGAAGGACTCGGCTTGGTCGGCCGTCCAGCCGAAGACGTTGCCGCCGAGGCAGAGCGGGAAGACCTCGAGGTCGGAGGAGCCGAGCTTGCGCAGAGAAGTCATGCTCGTCGTCAACTTCCCTGAGTGCGGGGCCTATTCCGCGGTGGCGTCGATGAGCGTGTGTGAAGAATGCGCGCACGGAAAGGGCCGGCGGCCCTGACGTCGGGGGGTCGTCGTCAGGGCCGCCGGGAAACAGCCGTGGGGCGGTGGCCGCAGGGGCCGCCGTGGGTCAGGGCGTGAGGCCCTTGCCGCGCAGCCACGCCAGGGGGTCGATGCCGCTGCCGCTGCCGTCGGGGTGCACCTCGAGGTGGAGGTGGGCGCCGGTCACGTTGCCGGTGGCGCCGACGCGGCCGATGACGTCACCGGTGTTGACCTTCTGGCCGACGCTGGCGCTGATCGAGGACTGGTGGGCGTACCAGATCTCGGTGCCGTCCTCGAGGGTGAGGACCGTCTTGTAGCCGTAGGAGCCGTCCCAGCCGGCGAAGGTGATGGTGCCGGTGTGCACAGCCTTGATCAGGGTGCCGGAGGGCGCGGCGAAGTCCAGGCCCGTGTGGTAGCCGGAGGACCAGTAAGCGCCGGCCTGTCCGAAGGTCGAGGTGAGGGTGTACGAGGAGGTCGGCAGTGCGTACTGCTTGGCCAGCTCGGCGAGGCGCTCGGCCTCGGCCTTCTTGCGGGCCTCCTCCTCGGCCTCGGCCTTCGCGGCGGCGGCCTTGGCCTTGGCTTCCTTCTCCGCCTTGGCGGCGGCAGCGGCGGCTTCCTTCTCGGCGGCGGCGAGCGCTTCGGCGGCGGCCTTGCTGTCGATCTGGTCCTGCTGCTGCTCGACCTGGGCGATGATCCGGGCCCGCAGGGCCTCACCGGCGTCGCCGGTGCCCTCGGTGGCCTCCTCGGTCGTGGCGCCCATGGTGCTCAGCGCCGTACCGGTGTCCGCCGGGGCGGCCTCGTCGTCGTCGATGAGCGGCAGGTCCGGCATGGTGATGGCAACCGGCGGCTTGCCGGTCTGCGCGGTGGCCATGCCGCCCGCGCCGACGGCGGCTATGACACCGACGCCGAGAACCGTGGAGCTGCGGGCGAGTCCCCCACCGCGCTGCTTGGCCACGCGATGCCGGCCGCGCACGGGACGAACGGTGTCCGCGGTGGGATTCCACTCCTCGAACGGGCCGTCGGTGGTGCGGTCGCGGTCGTAGCCGAAGGTGTCGGTGCTGCGCTGACCCGGTATGAACGGGGCTTGCGTAGCAGGCCTGTTGGACGCCACGTGGGCGTACTCCTTTCCTTCCTTCTCGCCTACCGGGTTAGCTGACGGGTTCGGAGCAGGAAGGTCTCCTACGCGCGTATACCGGCCGTGGGTCCACGGTGGTTTCAGCGCGATTCACCCCAGGGTGGTGGTTCCCCGGTTCCCGTACTGGGTACAGGATTCGGCGCGTGCGCACGGAGCCGCCTCTTGTGACGGCTGGGACGACCGCGCTGCGTTATCGAACGTTAATAGACGCGGGGTGCGGATTCCAAGCTGTTCCGGTTGATCGTTAACGATTTTCGCGGGGACTAACAGGTCACGAGCAGTCCAAATCGGGCGAGTTGGCCAAGGCTCAGCAGTCGCATGACTGCTGACAGTGCGTCAGTTGTTATGCGGAGGGCTCTCATCCGGTCACTGGTGGTGACGGTGGTCAGGGGCGGCGTACGGCGAGCAGCGCCATGTCGTCCGCCATCCCGCCCCCGGAGTGCCGGCGCACCTCCGCCGCGAGGGCGCCGAGCAGGGCGGCCGGCTCGCGGTGGGCGTTGGCCCGCCCCGCGAGCCGCACCTCGGGGTCGTAGAACCGCCCATTCTCGTCGCGCGCCTCGGACAGGCCGTCGGTGTACAGCAGCAGCGTGGCCCTGCTCGGGAACTCGGCTTCCTGGGCCCGGTCGGGCCAGGCGCCGAGCTCGGCCATGCCGAGGGGCAGCGCGGGCTCGGGGGCGAACAGGGAGCGCACGGTGCCGTCGGCGTACAGCAGCAGCGGCGACGGATGCCCGCGGTTGACGATCCGTACGAGCGCCTCGCCGTGCGGCAGTTCGGCGAGGACGGCGGTGGTGAACCCCTCCCGGGCGTCCACCGCTTCCCGTCGCGCGCGTTCACGCGTCAGCGCCCGCTCCAGACGCTGGGCGACCGCCTCCAGCGTGGTCTCCTGCTCGGCCGCCTCCCGGAAGGTCCCGATGACGACGGCGACGACGCCGACGGCCCCCATGCCCTTGCCGCGCACATCGCCCACGACGAGCCGGATGCCGTGCGGGCTGTCCTGCACGGCGTACAGGTCACCGCCGATGGAGGCGCCCTCCTGTGCCGCCTCGTACCGCGCCGCGATCTGATACCCGCCGATCCGCTCGGGTGGTTCGGGCAGCACGGCGCGCTGGGCTGCCTCGGCGATCGCGCGGGCGGAGGCGAGGCGGGCGTCGCTGCGGCGCACGAGCAGGTTGATGAGGACGGCGAGGACGGAGACGGTGATCACGGTCGCCAGTTCGGTGATCACTTCCGCCAGCGGCAGCCCGCCGTGCGGGACCCGCAGCACGGCCAGGGCCGCGATGGCCACGAGGCCCGTGAGCACCGTGCCGCGCAGCGAGTAGAGCGGGGCGGCACCCAGGGGCGCGGCGGTGAAGAACGGGGCGCCGGTGTAGGGCGTCGGGGTGAGGTGGTCGTACACGGCTCCGGCCGCGATCAGCAGGGCGGGGAGCGATCGGACCACCCGGCGTGCGTACGAGATCCGGCGTTCCTCCACCTCACCAGGGTTGCCGAAGCGGGGGCCGTGGGCGAGCGGTGGGGGCCGACCGGACGAGATCGGCGGCGTGCCGGGCCGGTCGGCACTCAGCGCCGGAACACGCAGGGCGGGAACACCCAGGGCGGGAAGACTCAGGGCGGGAAGACTCAGCGCCACGCACTCAGCGCCACATCTGGACCCACACACTTGGCGCCAGAAATACTCAGGGCCGGAACTCCAAGAGTTCCGGCCCTGAGCCTTCAGTAGCGGGGACAGGATTTGAACCTGCGACCTCTGGGTTATGAGCCCAGCGAGCTACCGAGCTGCTCCACCCCGCGTCGGTGAATCCATAGTACGCCATCCGCGGGGCCCAAAGCACACGCCTTTCCGCGCCCCGGCCGCCACCTGCGATTTTTCAGGTGAGCAGATGCTTGTTCGGCGCCTTGGCCCGCTCCTCGTACTCCGGCAGGACGACGACGTCCACGCCGTGTCCCGCCAGCATCCCGCTGCCGTCGGCACCGGCCACGAACGTGTCCGGCTCCCGCCAGGCGGTCACCACCCGGCGCACCCCCGCCCGGAGGATCAGCTGCGCACACGGCAACGGCCGCGACGCCCGGCGCGTGCACGGCTCCAGGCTGGTGTACACCGTCGCGGCGGCCATCCGCGGATCCCCGGCGTCGATCTTCGCGAGCGCCGCCTCCTCCGCGTGCACCACCAGATCGCCGCCCTCCCTGGAGTGCCCGCGCGCCAGCTCGGTCCCGTCGGCCGCCACCACCACCGCCCCGACACTGAAGGCCGTCCCCGACGGCGGGCACTGCGCGGCCAGGTCACAGGCCAGTGCCAGCCAGTGCCGGTCGGCGGCGCCGGGCAGCGCGCCGGTGCCGGGTGCCGTCGGCTCGTAGCGCATCAGTACGACGTCCTCGATGCGTCGCGTCTCGATCAGCCGCAGCCGCCCGCCCTGGTACCCGCCCGGCCCGAACAGCCGCGGCGCCTTCGGGTCCCCCACGAACAGCGGCGCCAGCACCAGCTGCACCTCGTCGGCCAGCCCCTGCTGGAGCAGCTGGGTGTGGATCGTGCCGCCGCCCTCCACCATCAGCCGCTCGACGCCGCGGACCTCGCGCAGGTGTGCCAGCAGGCCCCGCCAGTCCAGCTCCGGGCCCAGCGCGACCACGTCGGCCGCGACCGGCGCCCGACGCAGCCGCTCGGCTCCCGTCTCCGTCGTATAGACGATCTTCTCGCCGCCGGTGTGCCAGAAGTTGGCCGTCGGATCCAACTCGCCCGAGGCGCTGACCGTGACCTTCAGTGGGTACTCCGGCCTGCCCGCCGCCACCCGTGCCGCCCGCCGCCCGGCCGAGTTCACCAGCAGCCGCGGATTGTCCGCCCGGATGGTGCCGGCGCCGATGAGGATGGCGTCGACCGACGCCCGCACCTCGTCGACCCGGTCGAAGTCGGCGGGGCTGGACAGCAGCAGCCGCTCGGGGGTGGTGTCGTCGAGGTAGCCGTCCAGGGAGACGGCGGCGGACAGCAGGACGTAGGGGTACGGCATCGGCGCGCTCTCCGCTCGGCGGTCTCGGGCTGTTTCAAGTGTCAGGCTTGGTTCAAGTTTGAAACAAACCTACCCTGGTGGCATGACGACTCGCTGGCTCACCCCCGAGGAGCAGCGCGCCTGGCGCGCGTACATCGCCGCCGCCGCGCTCATGGAGGACGCGCTGGACCGGCAGCTCCAGCAGGAAGCCGGCATGCCCCATCTGTATTACTCCATCCTCGCCACCCTGTCCGACGCCCCGGAGCGCCGGCTGCGCATGACCGAGCTGGCCGAGGGACTGAAGATCACCCGCAGCAGACTGACCTACGCCGTGACACGCCTGGAGAAGGACGGGCTGGTCCGGCGGGAGGACTGCCGCTGGGACAAGCGCGGCAGCGTCGCCGCCCTCACCGACGACGGCATGCGCGTCCTGGAGCAGGCGGCACCGGGCCACGTCGAGACCGTACGGTCCCTGCTCTTCGACCGGCTGACCCCACGACAAGTCGGACAGCTGGAGGAGATCTTCACCGCGATCGGCAAGGGGTTCCAGGGGGACGGCGGACAGGCCGGCGGGGACGACGTGCCCTGGCGGCGGCGCTCCACCAAGCCCTGCTCATGAGATTCGAGTCCGGCTCATGAGGCTCCGGGCCGCCCGTGCGTGAGGTTCAAGTCCGGTTCATGAGGCGGACGTCGGGCGCATGACGTACGCGAGACTCTTGTTGCTTCAAATTTAAAGCATGAGGTAGGGTCCTGATCCGAGGAGCTGCTTCAAATTTGAAGCAGTCGGCCACAGACGGAACCCGGAGATCCCGCATGCCCGACTTCACCGCCGCCGCCCAGCGCGCCCGTGTCCGGGTCCCGCTGCACTTCCCCGACGGCTATCGCGCCGACGCCGAACTGGTCACCTTCCACGGGCTGGCCGACGGCCAGGAGCATGTGGCCGTCGTCCTCGGCGCCCCGGCCCCCGGCACCACCCCGCTGGTCCGGCTGCACTCCGAGTGCCTGACCGGCGATGTGTTCGGCTCGGCCCGCTGCGACTGCGGCCCCCAGCTGCGCGAGGCCGTCGAGCGCATCGCCGAGCGCGGCGGCGTGCTGCTGTACCTCCGCCAGGAGGGCCGGGGCATCGGTCTCTACAACAAGCTCGACGCCTACGCCCTCCAGGACCAGGGCCTCGACACCTACGCCGCGAACGCCGCGCTGGGCCTGCCCGAGGACGACCGCGACTACACGGCCGCGGCTCAGATGCTGACCGCGCTCGGCATCGGTGAACTGGACCTGCTCTCCAACAACCCCGACAAGGCCGACCAGTTGCGCGCCCTCGGCATCGAGGTCCGGGACCGCGTCCCCACCGGGGTCTTCGCCACCCCGGACAACGTCCGCTATCTGCGTGCGAAGGTCCTCCAGACCCAGCACACCCTGCCGCTGGGCGACCTCGCGGCACTCGACGCGGGCTGAGCGGACGGCGATCCTGCGCACCCGGCGACCGAAGGGACGGACGACCGGACGACGTACGCCGAAGGGGCGGGCGTCCGGCACCGGACACCCGCCCCTCACCTGCTGTGCACTGGTCTGACGGCTACGGCGTGACCTTCTCGATCGTCACCCCGCCCACACCCGCGGTCGTCCCGCGCGTGTTCAGCAGCCGCACCTCACCGAGGAGTTCGCGGCCCTCGCCCACCGCCTTGGCGACCGTGACCTGCGCCGACACCTTCATGGTGGCGCCCGTGCCGAGCTTCACCGGCGTCGACTCGTCGACGGCGACCTTGCCGAGCGCGGAGGAGAAGAACACGTCCCGGTAGTCGTACGCGGTCGAACCGGACGGCACCTCGAAGCCGGCCACCTCGACGGTGTACGTGCCGGCGGCCGGGTTCGCGACCGAGACCGACTCGTCCGAGTCGCCGTCCGCCGACTGGGCGACGGCCTTGCCCTGGGCGTCGTACACCGTCAGGTCGAGGTCGGCGCCCGCGTCGGCGACACCGCCGATGGCGACGTCCAGCGACCTGGTGCCCTCGGGCACCTCGACGGTGCTGGTGTGCGTCTCACCGTTCTTGATGGTCGGCCGCGCGGTCTTCGACGAGCCGAGGGCACCGCCCTTCAGGGTGCCGTCGACGGCCGCCAGCTTGTTGGTCACCGTCCAGGAGGCGTCGACCGGCGTGCCGACCTCTGCCTCGGGGACGGTCACGGACGCCGGGTCGAAGGACGCGCCGTACACGGTGGCGTTCAGCTTGTACGGGTTGTCCAGCGGCGCCGACGTACGGCGCGCGTCGACCTCGATCTCCCAGACACCCGGCAGCGGGTCCTCGTAGGAGGCGATGTCCGTCGTGTCCGGGTCGCTGTCCGTGACCGGGACGCCGTACGGGCTGATGGCGCTGAACACCGTCCGGCTGCCCTCCTTCAGGCCGCCCAGTGTGACCTGGAGCGACTTCGCGCCCTCGGGGACGGTCACGAAGTACGACCGGAAGCTGTTGCGCTGCACCGAGCCGGAGGACTTGAAGGTGTGCTTCACCGGGACGGAGACCACGACGGTGTTGAGGATCTGCTTGTCCACACCCACCGTTTTGGGGTCGTCGACCTCCAGGATCGCGCTCTTGATGCCCGCGCTCCTCGGCGCGGCCTGGATCTTCACGGTCACCGGCTTGTTCAGCGGCAGCTTCACCACGCGCGGGCCGAGGATCGAGAAGGTGCGGGCCTTGTTGTTCGCCAGGCGCAGGGTGTGCGGCAGCGAGCCGGCGCGGCCGGAGGTCCGGGTGACGGTGACGTCGTACGTCCGCTTCTTCCCGGCCTTCAGGCCGCCCTCGCGGTCGTAGACGCCGGTGCCGAAGCCCGGTGTCTTCAGCGCCTGGTCGAGGGCGGTGTCGACGGGGGCCTTGACGGCGTAGTCGTGGGCGGTGGCGCCGGCCCTGATCGCCTTCCAGGCGTCGAGGATGTCGATGCGCCCGGCACCCTCCTCGTACGCCTGAACTCCCTTGATGTGCCTGGCCGTCGAGGTCAGCGCGGTGCGCAGCCGCTCGGGCGTGAGGTCGATGCCCTTCTGTCCGGCGGCCGACAGCAGCAGCGCGCTCGCGCCCGCGGCCTGCGGGGCCGCCATCGAGGTGCCGTTGTACATCGCGTAGCCGGCGGGCAGCTTCCAGCCCGCCTCGGCGATGGGCGCGCCGGGCATCCAGGCCGGGATCGTGCTGACCGCGGAGCCGGGGGCGACGACGGTCGGGGTGAAGCCGCCGTCCTCACGCGGGCCGCGCGAGGAGAAGTTGAACAGCTGGTACTTGGAGCGCACCCCGGTGCCGTAGTTGGCGGCGAAGGTCTCCTTGGAGACACCCGCACCGACGGATATGACCTTGTCGGCGAGGCCGGGGTCACCGACGGTGTTGGCGCCGGGGCCGGAGTTGCCGGCCGACAGCACCAGCTGGACGCCGTAGGTGTCGATCAGGCGCGTGTACATCTCGGCGCGGGCGCTGTTGCCGTCGTTCAGCGGGGGCAGGCCGCCGATGGACATGTTGACGATGTCGACGCCGTGGTCGGCGACGAGGTCGATCATGCCCTCGGTCAGGGCGACGCTGGAGCAGCCGGGACCGAACACACAGGCGCGCGAGGAGACGATCTGCGCACCCGGGGCGGCGCCGTTCATGTTCTTGCTGCCGAGCAGGCCGTGGGCGGCGGTGATGCCGGCGACATGGCTGCCGTGCGCTCCGGCGGTGAGGCCGATGTTGACGAAGTCGGCCTTCTTGCCGACCCAGTCACCGCCGAGCGGGTCCATCGGGACGTCCTTGCGGACCTCCACGACGAAGTCCTGGCTCTCGGGGGTGTCCGTGGCCGGGTCGTCGGTGCCGAAGCGGCCGACCTGGTGGCCGTCCTTGTACGGCTTCATCGGGGTGTCGTCGGTGAAGTCGCCGTTGTCGTTCACGTCGACGGTGGCCGTGCCGGTGGCCGGGTCGTAGAGCACGCCCCAGTCGTCGGTGGTGTCACCGTCGCGGTTGACGTCGCCGTCGGCGTCGCCGTCGGTGACCTTGCCCTGGGCGGTGACGGCCTCTCGGAAGGTGCTGATCCGGTAGGCGCCCTCGGGTGCCTTCCAGCTCTTGTCGCCGTAGGTGAAGGCAGGCCCGGTCACCGAGGTGGTCATCGCCCGCCAGGTGCCGTCGCCGTCGGTGATCGGGTCGGTGGCGGTCACCCAGTCGACGATCTTGCGCTTGCCGGTGGTCGTCTTCTGGAGCGCGGGGCTCGCGAGGTCGACGCCGGAGTCCAGGATGCCGATGGTCACGCCTCGGCCGTCCGCCTTCGGATTCTTCTTCACGAAGTCGACCGCGCCGGTCTCGAAGGCCGGGTTGTACGGGTTCTTCGCCGGGGTGTTCTTCCCGGGGCCGGGGTAAGTGGCCGCGGAGGCGGCCGACTTGCCGCCGCCGTCGAGGCTCGGCTCCTCCAGGGGTATTTCGTCCCGCAGGTCGATGGCCTGCACGGAGGAGAGCCGCGTGGCGGCGGCGATGGCCGCGTCGGCCTTGCCGGTCGGCACGGTCGCCCGTACGTAGCCGAGCTTGTCGTACGTACGGCCGACCGAGCCGCCCTTGATCGCGTCCAGCTCCGCGGCGGCCTTCTCGGTCTGCCCGGGTGCTGTGGCGATCATCATCGTGACGGTCTTGTCGCGCTGGGCCTTGGCCTCGGCGAGGAGGTCGGCGTCGTCCGAACCGAGCTTGTCGTGGGCGGACTTGACGCCGGGGTCGGCCGCGGCGGCGGGTGCGCCGTCCGCGGCGAGGGCGAGGGGCACGGGCCCGGCCGCACAGAGCGCGGCGACGAGTCCGGCGGCCACGGCGATACGAACGGCGCGCTTGGCGCCCGGTATCGGGGCCGGGTGGGGGGTGGGGGGCATGGTGATCCCTGGTGCTGAAGGAACGTAGACGTCGGCGGCCGTATCGAGCACCTTCGACCGCCGCGGACCGGAATGTGATCCCGGATGATCGCCTAGCTTCCCTCAAGGGGCCTATTTCTGTTGATACTTCGCGGAGAAGAGATCACCAACTGACGCAAACTCGCCATGCGCCAGGGGGGACTTAGTGGGGCAGGGTGTGGCAATCCTGGGGGTGGTGGGGTGAGGCAGCCCCTCCCCGGTGAGCACGAACCCCGACGACCTTCCCTATGACTGCTCCGAGCCCTCACGCTTCCTCGGGCCCGCACAGCGCCGGCAACCCGGGTCCGCACGGGGCAGTCCGCCGTACTCGACAAGGGCGGTGGGACCGCCGACAACACGAACAGCGCCCGGGCCGACCGAAGCCGACCCGGGCGCCGCACAGCAGGCCAGAGGGCAGATTGCCCGCCTGCGAACCGTAGGCCCTGTGGGACTCGAACCCACAACCAATGGATTAAAAGTCCACTGCTCTGCCAATTGAGCTAAGGGCCCAGGCGATGTTGCCACCCCGAGCATAGCCGGACGTGGCCGCGACGCCGATCGGGTATCCGGGTCACGGCCGCGTCGGCGGTGGCGGAGGGCGGCCGAATGAGCCTTCCTGCACCGGAGTGCTATGGATTGACCGGTTCGGGCGCCCCAGGCAGCAAAACGCCGAAGGGCCCGCACGACATCCGTCGTGCGGGCCCTTCCGGATCAGTCGGCGTCAGCCGCCGGCCTCAGGCGCAGGGGGCTGCGGCCTCAGCCGTTGCGCTTCCAGCGCGGCTTGTCCTCGCGGCGTCCGAAGGAGCCGCCGCCGCGGTGGTCGTCACGACGGCCGTACGGACGCTCGTGGCCGCCGGAGCGGAAGCCGGGGCGGTCGTCACGGCGGTCCCGGTTGAACGGGCGGTCGCTGCCCCGGTGACCGCCACGCTCGTCGCGCCGGTCGAAGGAACGGCCCGCCGGCCGGTCGTCGCGGCGGAAGCCACCGCGGTCGCCGTCGCGGCGCTCGAAGGAACGCCCACCACGGTCACCGTCGCGGCGGTCGAAGGAACGCCCACCACGGTCACCCCGGTCGTCCCGGCGGAAGCCACCACGGTCGCCGTCGCGGCGCTCGAAGGAACGCCCACCACGGTCACCGTCGCGGCGGTCGAAGGAACGCCCACCACGGTCACCCCGGTCGTCCCGGCGGAAGCCACCGCGGTCGCCGTCCCGGTCCCGACGCTCGAAGCCACGGTCACGGTCGCGGTCCCGGTTGAACCCGCCCCGGTCGTCACGCCGCTCGAAGGAACGCCCGCCACGGTCACGGTCGAAGGAACGCTCACGGTCACGGTTGAATCCGCCCCGGTCACCCCGGTCGTCCCGACGCTCACGACGCTCGTACGGCGCCGAAGCCTCCGCACGCTCGCCCCGCTCGACGTCCTGCGCCACCGGCTGCTCGGGCACCGTCACCTCGACGGCCTCCACCGCCGCCGCCTGCGCCTCGGCCACCGCGGCCTCGGGGTCCTCGCCCCGCTCACGCGCCACCCGCGCCACCAGACGGTCAGCCTCTTCACGCAGCTCTCCGGCACGCCGCTGCGCCCGCTCCAGCTGCTTCGTCAGCTGGGCCACCTCACGCTCGGCCTGCTGCGCGGCATTGCCCGCCGACTCGGCCTGCACCTCGGTCATCGAACGGGCGCCGGTGATCTCCGCGACCTCGGGGTCGAAGGCGTTGCCGCCCTGGATGATGTGGCGCGAGGCGTCGACGCCCGCGTCCTCCATCAGCCGGAAGATCTGCCGGCGCTGGTGCGGCAGGGACAGGGAAACGACCGTGCCGGTGCGGCCGGCGCGCGCCGTACGGCCCGCCCGGTGCAGATAGTCCTTGTGGTCGCCGGCCGGGTCCACGTTCAGGACGAGGTCGATGCCGTCGACGTGGATACCGCGGGCGGCGACGTCGGTGGCGACGAGCACGTTGACGTACCCGTCCTTGAAGTCGGCCAGCGTCCGGGTCCGCGCGCCCTGCGTCATACCGCCGTGCAGCGCGTCGGCCTTCGCACCCGCGTCGCGCAGCTGCTCGGCGACACGGTCGGCGCCCAGCTGGGTGCGGACGAAGATGATGGTGCGGCCCTTGCGGGAGGCGATCGCGGCGGTGACCGGCGCCTTGTCCTTGGGCTTCACGATCAGGATGTGGTGCGACATGGTCGTCACCGCGCCCTGGGCCGCGTCCACCTCGTGGCTGACCGGCTCGTTCAGGTAGCGGTCGACGAGGGTCTGGATCTCGTTCTCCATCGTCGCGGAGAACAGCATCCGCTGACCGCCCGCCGGAACCTGGTCCAGCAGCTCGGTCACCTCGGGCAGGAAGCCCAGGTCGGACATCTGGTCGGCCTCGTCGAGAACGGCGACCTCGACATCCTCGAGGGAGCAGGCGCCGCGGTTGATGATGTCCCGCAGCCGGCCCGGGGTGGCCACCAGCACGTCGACGCCCCGCTCCAGGGCGTAGATCTGGTTCCCCATGGACGTGCCGCCGCAGACGACCTTCATCTTCAGGCCGAGCTGGTCACCGTACGGCTGAAGCGCGTCAGCGACCTGCATCGCAAGTTCACGCGTCGGAGTGAGGATGACCGCGCGCGGCCGGTGCTTCTCGGTACGGCCACCGGACAGCCGCGCCAGCGTCGGCAGACCGAACGACAGCGTCTTGCCGGAGCCGGTGCGGCCACGGCCCAGGATGTCCTTGCCCGCCAGGGCGTCCGGGATGGTCGCCGCCTGGATCGGGAAGGGGGTGGTCACGCCGTTCTGCGCGAGCTTGCGCACGACGCCCTCGGGAAGACCGAGGTCGCCGAAGGTGACCGTGGGGGTCTCCTCGACCGACTCGTTCTCGCCGTTCTCGGGCACGACGACGTGATCAGTACTGGAAATGGACATGCGTATGCGAAACCTTCCGGAGTCTCGTCGGCACGCGCCCGTCAACTCCGTGATTCGCAATACGACCGCCTCAATGCGGTCAGCCACGGCAAGGGAGAGTACGCGCCACACGGCGCGCTCTGCGATGGCGCCGGGCAAATGGGATCAAACGATCTACCACCATACGCACCCCAGGCCCCCCGAGGCAAACCGACCGCCACCCATGTAGGCAACGTCACTCGCCACCATCCCCAGCGGCCCACGACCGGCCGCCCCACCCCCAACGGCCGAGCACCGACCGCCCCGCCACCACCGGCCGAGGACCGCCCACCCCGCCCCGCCCGCACTGCCTCACACCGGCGACCCCGCCGCCGGAGCGGGCTCCCGCTGCACCAGCTGCGGCCCCGCCTCCTCATGCGCCGACGACGACGGCTCCGCCTGCGTGGGCGTCGGCGTCGGCGACGCCGGCTGCTCCGTCGGCGTGGGCGGCGGATCCGGCGTCCGCGTCGGCGACGGCTCCGCCGGACGCGTCGGCCCCGGCTTCTCGCTCTGCCCCGGCCGCCCCGCCCCGCCCCCCGCGGGAACGGACCCGCTCACCTCCACCGAAGGCCCTGCGGACGGCGACGCCGACTTCCCGCCCCCACGCTTCCCCTTGCCCTTGCCCTTGCCGTCCTTCTCCCGCTGCCGCTTGCCGCCCTCCACATGCGCCGCCGCCCCGGACCCGCCGCCCGACACCGCCGACCCGCCGTCCGGCGCCGCACCCCCACGCAGCCCCGCCGAGGGCGACGGCTTCGCCCCACCCCCACCACCGTCGTCGCCGACACTCATACAGCCGGCGGCAGCCGCGACAGCCACCACCGCCGCAGCCAGACGGACATGAACGTACAAAGGGCGCACGGGGAGCCACCTCCAGGGCGGGCGAGAAGTCAACCTGCCCAACTCCCGCCGCCCACAAGAGGACACGCGCCCCGCAGCACGGCCCCCGCGCCCCCCGTCAGCCGCCGCCCACCCGTACCTCGGCGCACGCGGCCGGACGTCTCACCCGTACCCGAGCGCATGCAGCCGGGCGTCGTCGATCCCGAAGTGATGCGCGATCTCATGCACCACCGTCACCTCGGTCTCCTCGACGACCTCCTCCCGCGACCCGCACATCCGCAACGTCGGCCCGCGGTAGATCGTGATCCGGTCCGGCAGCACCCCCGCGTACCACTCCCCGCGCTCCGTCAAAGGAGTCCCCTCGTACAACCCGAGCAACTCGGGGTCGTCCGCCGGCGGCTCGTCCTCCACGAACACCGCGACGTTGTCCATCAACCGCGTCAACTCCGGCGGAATCCGGTCCAGCGCCTCGGCGACCAGTTCCTCGAACGCCTCGCGTGTCATCTCCAGCACAGCCCCATTGTCCGGCACCACACCCCGGGAAGGAGCCGCCAACGGCCCCGCATATCCACCCCCGCACCCGGGCATACGGGATCAATGGCCCGCGTCCCCGCCGCAGTCCTGAAAGCCCTCGGCCGCCTCCCCGGCGCCCCGCGCGCCCTCGCCCGCCGCTACGCCACCCGCCGACCCCACCCCACACCCGAGCTCGTCACCCAGCCCCACCCCTGGACCCGGGCGCTCGGCCTCGTCACCGTCGTCCTGATCGGCACCTGGCTGGGCCTGCTGATCGTCGGCAACGTACGCGTACCTGTCGGCCCCATGAACACCACCATGACGCTGCGCCCGTCACTCACCGGCGGCACGAAGATCAACATCTCCCCGCTCGGCGCGCTCCAGCTGAACAGCCACATCGCCCCCGTCCGGCTGGACGTCAACGTCGACCAACTGGACCCCGATCGCGCCCAGGCCCTCGTCGACCACCCCGAACGGCTCTCCGGGCTCCAGGACGAAGTCACCCAGGACGTCACCCACGGCACCCGCGACCTCGCCCTGCGCAGCGGCGTGGCCGTCGTCACCGGGGCCGCCGCCCTCAGCCTCGCCGTCTACCGGCGCCCCCGCCACGCCCTCGCGGCCGGCGGCCTCGCCCTCACCCTCCTCGCCGCCTCCGGCGGCACCGCGTACGCCACCTGGAACCCCGAGTCGGTCCTCGAACCCAAGTTCTCCGGCCTGCTCTCCTCCGCACCGTCCCTGGTCGGCAACGCGCGCAGCATCGTCACCGAATTCGACGTCTACCAAAAGGAGTTGGCCCGGCTGGTCACCAACGTGACCAAGCTCTACGACGCCACCTCCACACTCCCCGCCTACGCGCCGGACCCGAGCACCATCCGCGTCCTGCACGTCTCCGACATCCACCTCAACCCGGCGAGCTGGAAGATCATCGCCTCGCTCGTCGAGCAGTACCGGGTCGACGTGATCGTCGACTCCGGCGACACCATGGACCACGGCACCGCCGCCGAGAACGGCTTCCTCGACCCCATCGAGGACCTCGGCGCGCCGTACGTCTGGGTCCGCGGCAACCACGACTCCCGCGAGACCCAGCGCTACCTCCGCGACCTCAAGAACGTCCACGTCCTCGACGACGGCAAGGCCAAGACCGTCGCCGGCCTGCGCTTCGCCGGCATCGGCGACCCCCAGTTCACCCCCGACCGCTCCCAGGTCCCCGGCGGCGACGCCGCGAACGAACTGGCCGGCGCCCGTCTCGCCACCGCCCTGCGCGACCAGAAGGCCGACGGCACCCCCGTCGACGTCGCCGTCGCCCACGAACCGGTCGCCGCCCAGCAGACCGACGGCGAGGTACCCCTGGCCCTGGCCGGCCACATCCATCACCAGGAGATGGAGGTGCTGCCCTACGGCACCCGCCTGCGCATCGAAGGCTCCACGGGCGGCAGCGGACTGCGCGCCGTCGAGGGCAAGCACCCCGACCCGATCCAGACCTCGATCCTCTACTTCGACCGCGACACCCGCCGCCTCCAGGCCTGGGACGAGATCGAACTGGGCGGCCTCGGGCTCACCACCGCGGAGGTACGACGCCACCTGGTCGAGGAGAACCAGCCCGGCGCGACCGACACCCCGACCGACACCCCTGCCGACACCTCTGCCGGCTCCCCGACCGCCCCCGGCAGCCGCTCCCCGTAAACCGTTTTGGCGATACCTCCCGCCATCCCATATGCTTCTCACGTCCCCGACGCGCTGAGAAGCGCCCAGGCGGGCCGATAGCCCTCATCGTCTAGCGGCCTAGGACGCCGCCCTTTCAAGGCGGTAGCACGGGTTCGAATCCCGTTGGGGGCACGCAGTACGGTGTGCGACACTGTCGTACGCATCGCAAGGTCCTGTGGAGCAGTTTGGAGTGCTCGCCACCCTGTCAAGGTGGAGGCCGCGGGTTCAAATCCCGTCAGGACCGCAAAGGCTTCGAAAGAAGCCTTGCGGCTGGGTAGCTCAGTTGGTACGAGCGATCGCCTGAAAAGCGATAGGTCGCCGGTTCGACCCCGGCCCCAGCCACAGCAAAAGCCCCGACCTTCGGATCGGGGCTTTGTTGTGTTCCCGTGCTTCCGGGCTCATCCGCCTCATCCGCCGCTCGACCGCCCGCGCGGCAAAAGCGTTCGCCACAGATTTCGGTGGGATGAGATCCTGGATCGCGTATGTCTACGCACCCTGCCCCCGCCCTCGGCGCCTTCGCCTCCCGCCTGAACGAGCTCTCCCTGCGTGATGCGCAGCGGCTCGGCCGGCGGCTCGAAGGTGCGCGCAAGATCCGTAAGCCGGAGGCGCGTGCCGCTGTGCTCGCCGAGATCGAGGCGGAGATCGCCAAGGGTGAGGAGCGCATCGCCGGCCGGCGGGCCCGGGTGCCCGAGGTGGCGTATCCGGAGCAGTTGCCGGTCAGCCAGAAGAAGAGCGACATCGCGGACGCGATCCGTGACCATCAGGTCGTGATCGTCGCCGGTGAGACGGGGTCGGGAAAGACGACGCAGATCCCGAAGATCTGTCTGGAGCTCGGACGCGGTGTACGCGGCATGATCGGGCATACGCAGCCGCGTCGTATCGCGGCGCGTACGGTCGCGGAGCGGGTCGCGGAGGAGCTGGACACCCCGCTCGGGGAGGCCGTGGGCTGGAAGGTCCGGTTCACCGACCAGGTGAACCCGGACGGCACCTTCATCAAGCTGATGACGGACGGCATTCTGCTGGCCGAGATCCAGACGGATCGTGAGCTGCGCGCGTACGACACGATCATCATCGACGAGGCGCACGAGCGGTCGCTGAACATCGACTTCCTGCTCGGGTATCTGGCTCAGCTGCTGCCGAGGCGGCCGGATCTGAAGGTCGTCATCACGTCGGCGACCATCGATCCGGAGCGTTTCTCCCGGCATTTCGGTGATGCGCCGATCATCGAGGTCAGCGGGCGTACCTATCCCGTCGAGGTGCGCTACCGGCCGCTCCTCGAGGAGGACTCGGACGACACCGACCGTGATCAGATCACCGCGATCACGGATGCGGTGGAGGAGTTGATGGGGGAGGGGAAGGGCGACATCCTCGTCTTCCTCTCCGGTGAGCGGGAGATCCGCGACACGGCGGACGCGCTGACGAAGAAGCAGTACCGCTTCACCGAGATCCTGCCGCTGTACGCCCGCCTGTCCCACGCGGAGCAACATCGCGTCTTCCAGCCGCACACCGGGCGCAGGATCGTTCTGGCGACCAATGTGGCGGAGACCTCGCTGACCGTCCCGGGTATCAAGTACGTCATCGATCCCGGGTTCGCGAGGATCAGCCGGTACAGCCATCGCACCAAGGTGCAGCGGCTGCCGATCGAGGCGGTCTCGCAGGCCAGCGCCAATCAGCGCAAGGGCCGTTGCGGCCGGACGAGCGACGGTATCTGCATCCGGTTGTACTCCGAGGACGACTTCGAGGGCCGTCCGGAGTTCACGGACGCGGAGATCCTGCGGACGAACCTGGCCTCCGTCATTCTTCAGATGACCGCGGCCGGGCTCGGTGACATCGAGAAGTTCCCGTTCATCGACCCGCCGGACCATCGCAACATTCGTGACGGTGTGCAGCTTCTTCAGGAGCTGGGGGCGCTGGATCCGTCGCAGAAGGATGTCCGGAAGCGACTGACGGACATGGGCCGCAAACTGGCCCAGCTGCCGGTGGATCCGCGGCTGGCGCGCATGGTCGTGGAGGCGGACCGGAACGGCTGTGTGCGTGAGGTCATGGTCATCGCGGCTGCGCTGTCCATCCAGGATCCGCGTGAGCGTCCGGCGGACAAGCAGGCGCAGGCGGATCAGCAGCACGCCCGGTTCAAGGACGAGACGAGCGACTTCCTCGCGTATCTGAACCTGTGGCGGTATGTGCGCGAGCAGCAGCGCGAGCGAGGTTCGTCGTCGTTCCGGCGGATGTGCAAGCAGGAGTATCTGAACTTCCTGCGCATTCGTGAGTGGCAGGACATCTATACGCAGTTGCGTACGGTGGCCAAGCAGATGGGCATCCACCTCAACGAGGACGACGCTCCTGCCGACCGGGTCCATGTCTCTCTCCTCGCCGGTCTGCTGTCGCACATCGGCATGAAGGACGTGAAGGAATCGAAGGACTCGGGTCCGGGTTCCGGTGGGCGCAAGGACGGCGGCCGTAACGAGTACCTGGGTGCCCGGAACGCCAAGTTCGCGATCTTTCCCGGTTCGGCCCTGTTCAAGAAGCCGCCGCGTTTTGTGATGTCCGCGGAGCTGGTGGAGACGAGTCGGCTCTGGGCCCGGGTGAACGCCCGGATCGAGCCGGAGTGGGTGGAGCCGCTCGCCGGGCATCTGCTGAAGCGCACGTACTCGGAGCCGCACTGGGAGAAGGACCAGGCGGCGGTGATGGCGTTCGAGAAGGTGACGCTGTACGGCGTGCCGATCGTGGCGCAGCGCAAGGTGAACTACGGCCGGGTCGACCCGGAGGTCAGCCGGGAGCTGTTCATCCGCAACGCCCTGGTCGAGGGTGACTGGCGCACGCATCACAAGTTCTTCGCGGACAATCGCCGGCTGCTCAGCGAGGTCGAGGAGCTGGAGCACCGGGCGCGGCGCCGGGACATCGTGGTCGACGACGAGACGCTGTTCGACTTCTACGACCAGAAGGTCCCGGACCATGTGGTCTCGGGCGCGCACTTCGACTCGTGGTGGAAGCGCAAGCGGCATGAGCAGCCGGACTTCCTGGACTTCGAGCGGGAGATGCTCGTCCGGGAATCGGCGGAGGCGGTCACCAAGGCGGACTATCCGGACTCCTGGCGGCAGGGCCAGCTGAAGTTCCGGGTGACGTATCAGTTCGAGCCGGGCGCGGACGCGGACGGTGTGACGGTCCATGTTCCGCTTCAGGTGCTGAACCAGGTGACGGGCGACGGCTTCGACTGGCAGATCCCCGGTCTGCGCGAGGAGTTGGTGACGGAGCTGATCCGTTCGCTTCCGAAGCCGATCCGCCGCAACTACGTGCCGGCGCCGAACTTCGCCAAGCGTTTCCTCGATGCCGCGGTCCCGTTGCAGGAGCCGTTGACGGTGACGATGGCTCGGGAGCTGAAGCGCATGGTCGGGGTGCCCTTCACCGCCGACGACTTCGACTGGTCGAAGGTTCCGGATCATCTGCGCATCACGTTCCGGGTCGTCGACGAGCGACGCCGCACGCTCGCGGAGGACAAGGATCTGGAGGCCCTGCGGCTGCGGCTGAAGCCGAAGGCGCGTAAGGCCCTCTCGCAGGCCGCGGCGGCCACGGCGTCCCGTGCGGGCGGTGAGTCGTTGGAGCGCGGGGGCCTGACCGACTGGACGATCGGCTCGCTGACCCGGGTCTTCGAGACGCGTCGCGCCGGTCAGCCGGTGAAGGCGTATCCGGCGTTGGTGGACGACGGCGACACGGTCTCGGTCCGGCTCTTCGACACGGAGGCGGAGCAGCAGCAGGCGATGTGGAAGGGCACGCGTCGGCTGATCCTGCGCAACATCCCGGTGAACCCGGCGAAGTTCGCGTCCGAGAAGCTGACGAACGCCCAGAAGCTCGCCCTGTCGGCGAATCCGCACGGCTCGATCCAGGCCCTGTTCGACGACTGCGCGACGGCGGCGGCGGACAAGCTGATCGGTGACTTCGGGGGCCCGGCGTGGGACGAGGAGTCGTACCGGAAGCTGTACGACAAGGTGCGCGCCGAGATCGTCGACACCACGGTGCGTACGGTTGGCCAGGTGCAGCAGGTCCTGGCGGCCTGGCAGGCCGCTGAGCGGCGTTTGAAGGCGGTGGGCAGTCCGGCGCTGCTGGCGAACCTCACGGACGTGCGTAAGCAGCTGGACGCTCTTGTGCGGCCCGGTTTCGTGACGGAGGCGGGCCTGCGGCGGATGCCGGATCTCATGCGGTATCTGATCGCGGTGGACCGTCGTCTCCAGCAGATGCCGACGAACGTCCAGCGGGACACCACGCGGATGGAGAAGGTCCACGAGATGCAGGACGAGTACGGCTGGCTGCTGGAGCAGATGCCGCAGGGCCGTCCGGTGCCGCAGCAGGTCCTGGACGTCCGCTGGATGCTGGAGGAGCTCCGGGTGAGCTATTTCGCGCATGCGCTGGGCACGGCGTACCCGGTCTCCGACAAGCGGATCGTGAAGACGATCGACGCTCTGGCACCGTAACGGGCCGTGTACGCTGGGTGAGTTCGACCAGCGGGCGCACCCTCCTGTACAGTCTCTTCTCGCAGCGCAACGCACGAATCAGCGCCGCGAAACCTGGTCCTGTGGAGCAGTTTGGAGTGCTCGCCACCCTGTCAAGGTGGAGGCCGCGGGTTCAAATCCCGTCAGGACCGCAATAACGAGATCGGCCCGCATCCCCCTCAGGGACGCGGGCCTTTCTGCACCCTCACCGCACTCACCTCCCGCCCCGCCGAGGCGGAGGCCGCGCCCGCGGCGCAGCCGCAATCGGGGACAGCAAATCCCGCCAGGACCGCAAGGGGAAGCAAGGCCCGTACCCCGAGGGGTGCGGGCCTTCTTCGTGTCCGCGCCCCTCGACGGGCTCCCGTGCGCCTTGACGGAGTCACATTCCCTCGGTACTCACAAATCAGGGCACCTTCCCGCGAAGCCCCTCGGAGGTGGCGTATGGCGGCATCGGTTAGGCACGAGACGCGGGCCCTGCTCCGCGCGCACCTGTCCGCCGCCGCCTCCTATCGACGACATCTGACGCGTCACTGCCCGATCTGCCGCCACCTGCTGCGATTGGCGATGGACTCCCCGCCGCGTGCCGCCTGGGTGGTGAAAGGCGAGGTCGTCGAGGAGGAAAGCCCTTCCACGGTGTGACGGTCCGTAAGGGCGCCGGACGGGTCAACTCCGGTGCCGGCATGGGCCGCTGGGGTGGGCTCGCTCTTTTAGCGCACCGGGGTCCAAGGCAACAAGCATCGGGATGTGTGACGGGTGTCACCGCATTGCTTTCACGAAGTGCGGTACTTACAGCCCGCCTACAACTGGTCAATTTAATATGTGCAATTGCACCAGCTTCCGGTACTCATACCGTGTACGCAGAGCGACCATCCGGGGCGGGCCCACAGGAGACCCGATACCCTCACCCAGCCCCCGCCAAGCCCGTCCGCAGGGCCCGCGGGGGCCCCGGGCCGGCCGCCGGGCTTCGCATGCCCCCCACACCCATAGGCCCGCACACACCGGCCCCACACACACTCCCGCACACCCGCGCACAAAAAAGATCGCGCTGGACCCGGCGGAGTCCAGCGCGATCTACGACGCACCCTTGTTGCGTGCCTAAGAGCTCTGTACGGCTCGGGCGTGGGCTCTGTTGGGGCAGAACCCGCGTCGCTTGAAGCTAGTGTCCGGGCGCCGCGGCGAGTTGGGGGAGCCGCCGGTTTGCCCGGTTATGAAGTTGTTCAGGCCTCGCTGCGCTGCTGCGGGATGCCCGCGAGCAGTGCGCGGACTTCGGCCTCGCGGTAGCGGCGGTGCCCGCCGAGCGTACGGATGGAAGTAAGCTTCCCGGCCTTCGCCCACCGCGTGACCGTCTTGGGGTCGACGCGGAACATGGTGGCGACCTCAGCCGGGGTCAGCAGCGGCTCGGCATCAGGGGTGCGAGCGGTCATGAGCGGCCTCCTCGGGAGAACCGAACCTTCTCGGTTCTTTCCTCTAAATTCTGCACCTTGACCCGCGTTGCCCGAAATGGCGGACGCGAGTCGAGTCGGTTATAGGACGAACGGCTTGTCCTCGGCACTACAACTACACCATCTGTCCAGCCGCGTCGGCCAAACCGATGGAATTGCCCTCCCAGGTGTTCATCAGCGACGGATGCCGATGGACCATGCCATAGCGGACAGTCACGCCACTGTGACGATCAGTCACAGTGGCGTGCAGGAGTCTCAAGACCCCCCAAAGCGTGCAATGTCGAGCTAGAGTCCTCCCCGGACTCCTTGTCCTATTTTGGCACGAGGGGGGGTTAGCGGCGCAAGAGCCGCGTACGTGCGGTCCGTCACGCTTACGCGCGTTGCGGCCAGCTTGATGCATACGCCCGGATCGGGTTCTACGTCCGTTGTTGACGAGGCATCAAGAACCCCAGAGCGAGCACGAAACCCCAAAACGGGCGTGTCGTCAAACGCCAGTTCGTTATGTCACACGGTGGGTTACATCACACCAGGCCCGCTCAGTTCGCCGACCGTCGCTCCCGCACCGCCCGCCAACGCTCCACGAGCCGCCCGTAGGCCTCCCCCGCGCCCGCCCCGTCGCCCCGCCGCAGCGCGTCGATGCCGTCGGCCACGTCGGCCGCCGAGTGGTCGTCCTCCAGCTCGCCGGCCGGCAGGGTGTGCACCAGACCGCCGTAGTCCAGCTCGACCAGTGAGCGCGGGTGGAACTCCTCCAGCCAGCGCCCCACGTCCAGCAGGCCGTCGATGAGGGGCCCTTCGTCGATGGCGTCCTTCAGCGTCCGCAGGGCCCGCGCCACCCGCCGCCGCGCCTGCACCATCGGCGTGCGGTAGCGCAGCATCGGGGGAATCTCGCCCGAGCCCTTCTCGAAGCGCCGCTCCCCGTCCGACACCAGCACGAACCAGTGCAGCGGCACCTGCCAGGTCGAGGTGCGGATCCAGGGCCGGGCGTCGGGGTTGCGGGCCAGCCAGCGCTCGTAGTCCTGGGCCGCCTGGCGCCGTACGACCTCCGGCAGGACCGCGTCCAGGACCGGCCCCGGCAGCTCGTCGCCCAGCTCGCCGAGGGCCTGCCAGCCGCGCAGCCGGGTGCGCCACGGGCACACGCACAGCACGCCGTCGACCTCGGCCACGAAGGCGTCACTGCTCTCGTGCACCGGCACGGGGATCGGCGGGGTGGGCAGCAAGTCGGCCAGGGAGCGGCGCAGTTCGTCCTGGTACGAGGGGCGGTCGGCACGGCGGGCGTAGCGGTCCCAGTGGCCGCGCTCCGGCTCGGGGAAGGCGGCCAGTGGCTCGTACACCCGCAGATAGGCCGCATACGGGACGATCACCGAGGACACCTTGGGCACGCCTGCTCCCTCCCCCGCCGTCTGCCAGGAAAACCTGCGAAACCCGCTCACAAAACGGCGGGAAATCTATGCAAATCGTCGCACGGCTGTACTCCGGGAGTAGGTGATCCTGAGCACGGCGGGTTCAGCGGGCGCCCACGGGTCTAATCTCATGCACACAGTTCCCGCCACCTGTACGGGAGCTCGCTCCAACCGCCGCCAGTACTCAGGAGTCACCACAGTGACCGACGTAACACACGGCGTCCTGCACACCCTGTTCCACTCGGATCAGGGGGGTCATGAGCAAGTTGTGCTCTGCCAGGACCGCGCCAGCGGCCTCAAGGCCGTCATCGCCATTCATTCCACCGCTCTGGGCCCCGCGCTCGGCGGTACGCGCTTCTACCCGTACGCGACCGAGGAGGAGGCCGTCGCCGACGCCCTGAACCTCGCGCGCGGGATGTCCTACAAGAACGCCATGGCCGGGCTCGACCACGGCGGCGGCAAAGCCGTGATCATCGGCGACCCGGAGAAGATCAAGTCGGACGAGCTGCTGCTGGCCTACGGCCGGTTCGTGGCCTCGCTCGGCGGGCGCTACGTCACCGCGTGCGACGTCGGCACCTACGTCGCCGACATGGACGTCGTGGCCCGCGAGTGCCGCTGGACCACGGGGCGCTCCCCGGAGAACGGCGGCGCCGGCGACTCCTCCGTGCTCACCGCCTTCGGCGTCTACCAGGGCATGCGGGCCTCCGCCCAGCACCTGTGGGGCGACCCGTCGCTGGGGGGCCGCAAGGTCGGTATCGCGGGCGTCGGCAAGGTGGGCCATCACCTGGTGGAGCACCTGCGGGCAGAAGGCGCCGAAGTCTTCATCACGGACGTGCGCGAGGAGGCCGTGGGCCGGATCCTCGCCGCGCACCCCGAGGGGGTGACGGCCGTCGCCGACACCGCGACGCTGATCCGCGTCGAGGGCCTGGACATCTACGCCCCCTGCGCGCTCGGTGGGGCCCTGAACGACGACACCGTGCCCGCGCTCACCGCGAAGATCGTCTGCGGTGCCGCCAACAACCAGCTCGAGCACCCCGGTGTCGAGAAGGACCTCGCCGACCGCGGGATCCTCTACGCGCCCGACTACGTGGTGAACGCCGGCGGCGTGATCCAGGTCGCCGACGAGCTGCACGGCTTCGACTTCGACCGGTGCAAGGCGAAGGCGTCGAAGATCTACGACACCACGCTGGCCATATTCGCTCGTGCGAAGACGGACGGTATTCCGCCGGCCGCAGCGGCCGACCGGATCGCCGAGCAGCGGATGGCGGAGGCACGCGGGGCACTGTGACGGGTGCGTCGGCTCCGCGCGGACGGAGCCGACGAAAATGCATGACACGGGTTTGACCGGTACCCGCCGGTGGGCAGTTGGAGAGAACTCTCACTTCTACCGGCGGGTCGACCGCCGATAAGTGGTTAAAATCGCGGTTGACCAGCGAGGACAGGGCACCTCGAAGGTCCTGTGCACACGCGCGTGCTGCGGGCGACGTACCGTATGGGCGCGGGCTCAGGTACCGTGGAAGCCCTACGGATCGGCCTCTCCATGGAGAGTCCGTTCCGGATCATGAACGCGTGTCAGACTCTGGGGCCGTCGAGCCCCGTCACCGAGGGGGTCGAGCCATGGGGCGCGGCCGGGCCAAGGCCAAGCAGACGAAGGTCGCCCGCCAGCTGAAGTACAACAGCGGTGGGACGGACCTCTCACGTCTGGCCAGTGAACTGGGCGCATCGACTTCGAGCCAGCCGCCGAACGGCGAGCCGTTCGAGGACGATGAGGATGACGAGGACGATCTTTACTCTCGATACGCCGACCTCTATGAGGACGACGACGAGGACGAAGACGACGGTCCCTCTTCTTCACAACACCGTCGCGGCGCTTGACCATGCATTGAGCACTCACCCGGTCGGTGGCACTGCCACCGGCCGGGTTCTGCGCTGTCCGCAGGTGTTGCTGTCGCAGGTGTTCAGACCGCGTAGTCGCCGACCAGCTCCGCGCCGGTCGTGTGGTCGCCTCGGTCCGTGATCTCGCCCGCGACCCATGCGTCGACCCCGCGGTCGGCGAGCGTCGCGAGCGCCACGTCCGCGGACTCCTCCGGGACGATCGCGATCATGCCGACGCCCATGTTCAGGGTCTTCTCCAGCTCCAGGCGTTCGACCGAGCCGGTCTTGCCGACGAGGTCGAAGATCGGGGCCGGGGTCCAGGTGGCGCGGTCGACGGTCGCGTGCATGCCGTCCGGGATCACCCGGGCCAGGTTGGCCGCGAGGCCACCGCCGGTGATGTGGCTGAAGGCATGCACCTCGGTGGTACGGGTGAGGGCCAGGCAGTCCAGCGAGTAGATCTTCGTCGGCTCCAGGAGCTCCTCGCCGAGGGTGCGGCCCAGCTCGTCGATCTGGGCGTCCAGGGCGAGACCGGCCTGGTTCAGCAGCACGTGGCGGACGAGCGAGTACCCGTTCGAGTGAAGGCCGGATGCCGCCATGGCGATCACCGCGTCACCCGTACGGATGCGATCCGCGCCCAGCAACCGGTCGGCCTCCACCACGCCCGTACCGGCGCCGGCGACGTCGAAGTCGTCCTCGCCCAGCAGACCCGGGTGCTCGGCCGTCTCTCCGCCGACCAGGGCGCAGCCGGCGAGGACACAGCCCTCGGCGATGCCCTTGACGATGGCGGCCACCCGCTCGGGGTGGACCTTGCCGACGCAGATGTAGTCGGTCATGAACAGCGGCTCGGCGCCGCACACCACGATGTCGTCCATGACCATGGCGACCAGGTCGTGGCCGATGGTGTCGTAGACGCCCATCTGACGGGCGACGTCCACCTTGGTGCCGACTCCGTCGGTGGCGGAGGCGAGCAGGGGACGCTCGTAGCGCTTGAGGGCGGAGGCGTCGAAGAGACCGGCGAAACCGCCGAGGCCACCGAGGACCTCGGGGCGCTGGGTCTTCTTCACCCACTCCTTCATCAGCTCGACGGCGCGGTCGCCCGCTTCGATGTCGACGCCCGCGGCTGCATAGCTGGCGCCGCCCTCGGCGATGGGTGTCTCAGACATGGCTAATGAGAACCTTCGTGTCGTACGGCAGGTGTTACGGGGCCGTCTACGGGCGGCGGATCGCGTCGGTGGCGGCCGTGGCGGCCGGGCCGGCGGCCAGCTCCGTCTCCAGCAGCTGCTTGCCGAGCAGCTCGGGGTCCGGGAGCTCCATCGGGTACTCGCCGTCGAAGCAGGCGCGGCACAGGTTCGGCTTGGCGATGGTGGTCGCCTCGATCATGCCGTCGATGGAGATGTACGACAGCGAGTCGGCGCCCAGCGAGGTGCCGATCTCCTCGATCGTCATGCCGTTGGCGATGAGCTCGGCGCGGGTCGCGAAGTCGATGCCGAAGAAGCAGGGCCACTTCACGGGCGGCGAGGAGATCCGGATGTGGACCTCGGCGGCGCCCGCCTCGCGGAGCATGCGGACCAGGGCGCGCTGGGTGTTGCCGCGCACGATCGAGTCGTCGACGACGACCAGGCGCTTGCCCTTGATGACTTCCTTCAGCGGGTTCAGCTTCAGCCGGATACCGAGCTGGCGGATGGTCTGCGAGGGCTGGATGAACGTCCGTCCGACGTACGCGTTCTTCACCAGACCGGCGCCGAACGGGATGCCGCTCGCCTCCGCGTAGCCGATGGCGGCCGGGGTGCCGGACTCCGGGGTCGCTATGACCAGGTCGGCCTCGACCGGGGCCTCCTTGGCGAGGCGGCGGCCCATCTCCACGCGGGAGAGGTACACGTTCCGGCCGGCGATGTCGGTGTCCGGGCGGGCCAGGTACACGTACTCGAAGACACAGCCCTTGGGCTTCGCTTCCGCGAATCGGGAGGTGCGCAGGCCGTTCTCGTCGATGGCGACGAACTCGCCCGGCTCGATCTCGCGGACGAAGCTGGCACCGACGATGTCGAGGGCGGCCGACTCCGACGCGGCGACCCAGCCGCGCTCCAGGCGGCCGAGGACCAGCGGACGGATGCCCTGCGGGTCACGGGCGGCGTAGAGGGTGTGCTCGTCCATGAAGACGAGACTGAAGGCGCCCTGGACCTGCGGAAGGACCTGGTGGGCCGCCTCCTCGATGGTCAGCGGCTTGCCGTCCTCGTCGACCTGGGCCGCGAGCAGCGCGGTCAGCAGGTCGGTGTCGTTGGTGGCCGCGACGCGCGGGGTGCGGCCACCCTCCTGCTTGGGCAGGTCGGCGACCATCTCGGCGAGCTGGGCGGTGTTGACGAGGTTGCCGTTGTGACCGAGCGCGATGGATCCGTGCCCGGTGGCACGGAACGTCGGCTGGGCGTTCTCCCACACGGATGCGCCGGTGGTCGAGTAGCGGGCGTGTCCGACCGCGATATGACCCTGGAGCGAACCGAGCGAGGTCTCGTCGAAGACCTGGGAGACCAGTCCCATGTCCTTGAAGACGAGGATCTGGGAGCCGTTGCTGACCGCGATTCCCGCGGATTCCTGGCCCCGATGCTGGAGGGCGTAGAGCCCGAAGTACGTGAGCTTTGCGACCTCTTCGCCCGGAGCCCAGACACCGAAGACGCCACACGCGTCCTGGGGGCCTTTCTCGCCGGGGAGCAGATCGTGATTGAGTCGACCGTCACCACGTGGCACGGCTCCGAGTGTAGGCGAGATCGACCACTGGTCCGAATTGGGGATACGCGGCCGTAAAGGATCACCCAGCTGCCGCCGCGCTGACGCTCTCACCGTTTTCGCTGGTCAGCGTGAGATTCCGGTGGTTCAGTTCGTATTTCACGGTGCCGTCGAAGAGCTTCAGGAGCTCCTTCTCCGTTTTCATGAGTGAGGTGTCGCACATCATTCGGGTGGTGGACGGGGTGCCCAGCGTGATACGGCCGTCGCTGACCGTCGCCGTCGCCTTCACCTTGTTGCAGCCGAGGCTTCCGCCCACCTGACCGGTCTTCTCGTCGAAGGTGAGGTGCGCCTTGCCGTCGGCGTCGGGGCTGGTGACGGTCCACTTCGTGCCCTTGAGCGGGGCGGCCTCCTGCTTGCTGAGGGCCACCCGGTCGCCGTCCTTCGTGGTGAGGGTGAGGTTGTCGCCGTCGACCTCGCTGGTGAGGTCGCCTTCGGCGAGGGTGCGCGCGAGGGTCTCCTCGAACTTCGGGGGGACGCCGTCGCAGGCCATCTCGGTCGCCTGGAGCTTGTCGAAGGCGACGCGGCCGTCCGCGAAGGAGGCGTCGGCACCGAAGTTGTTGCAGCCGAGGTTGCCCTTGACCTCGCCGCCGTCGGCGATCCACAGGTAGGCGCTGCTCGGGGCGGCGTTCTTCTTGCCGTCGACGGTCACGTCGTCCACCGCCCAGTGGACGCCGGAGACGGAGGCCGACGACCCGGCGCCGACCGAGTCGCTGCCCGAGTCCTCGCTGCCGCAGGCGACGGCGAGCGGGAGGAGCGTCAGCGTGGCGAGGGCGGTCAGTCGCTGCTTGTCCTTGCCGAGTGTGCCGAATGTGTTCATGCCGGTGGGACGGGAGGGAAACGGGACTGGTTCCGCGGATACGCCGGCGTCACCCCATGAGCGGCAGCAGCCCGCTCAGGTCCGCCCGCTCCCCGCTCGCGCTCACCTTGGCCTGCGCTATCGCGTCCGGCCAGGTCACCCTGCCGGTCGCGAGCCGGATCCAGGTCAGCGGGTCGGTCTCGACGACGTTCGGCGGGGTGCCCCGGGTGTGCCTCGGCCCCTCGACGCACTGCACGACGGCGTACGGCGGGATCCGCACCTCGGTGGAACCGCCGGGCGCCCGCGCGGCGAGCGCGTCGGCGAGGAAGCGGGTGCAGGCGGCGAGGGCCTGGCGGTCGTAGGGCAGGTCGAGGCCGGGGACGGCGGCGTTCAGGTCGTCGGAGTGGACGACGAGTTCGACGGTGCGGGTGACCAGGTAGTCG
This sequence comes from Streptomyces sp. M41, assembly GCF_043673425.1. Classification (NCBI taxonomy): domain Bacteria; kingdom Bacillati; phylum Actinomycetota; class Actinomycetes; order Kitasatosporales; family Streptomycetaceae; genus Streptomyces; species Streptomyces sp. M41. Next base: position 46,541 of record NZ_JBIMKE010000039.1, read on the forward strand.
GCGAGGGTCATGGCGCCGGTGCGGGTGGCGAGGAGCCGGTCGCCGGGCGCGTCCGCCAGCCTCTCGGCCAGGCGTTCCTCGGTGCGGGCGTACAGGGCGTCGAGGTCGCGGTCGGCGGCGGCGAGTTCGCGGGTGCCGTCGGCGATGTCGTCGGCGCGGGCGGCGGTGGTGAAGGGCCACTGAAGGAGGGTGAGCTCGGCCTTGGCCGGCTCGTCCCGGTCGAGGTTGCGGCTGACGGTCTCCACGGCCGTGGTCATGTGCGCGGCCAGGTCCCGGACGGTCCAGCCCGCCAGTCGGGTGGGGGCGGCGAGCTGGTCGTCGGTGAGGGTACGTACGGCCTGTCGGACGTTCCCGAACTGGGCGAGGACCGCGGTGCGGATCCTGGCGGGGTCGTAGGTGCGGGCGCGCTTCTTGGCCGGGGACATGGACGGCAGCCTAGGCGGGTTGCGAGGCCGACGTGGGGAGCTCGAAGATCTCCCGGTTGCGGGGTACGCCCACGCCGCGCCAGGTGAAGGGGACGCCGCGAGCGGTGTCCGGGTCGGGCCCGTCCATCAGCTGGAAGTGCAGGTGGGGTTCGGTGGAGTTGCCCGAGTTGCCGCAGCGGGCCAGCTGCTGTCCGGCGGTCACCCGGTCGCCCTCGCGGACGGTGGACGAACCGCGCTGCACATGGGCGTAGAGCGCGAAGGTGCCGTCGCCGAGGTCGAGGACGAGGTGGTTGCCGACGACCCGCTTGACGCCGGCCAGGTCGCGTACGGACGCCTCCACGACCATCAGGTACAGCAGCGCGAGCAGTGAGGTGCGGCTGAGGTGGTCGCGCTGGTCGTCGACGGCCCGTACGACGGTGGCGTCGGCCACCGCGAGCAGCGGGGCGCCGAACGCCGGGAAGGCACTGCTGCGGCGGGCGATCGGCCACAGCCAGCGGAAGGCGGGGCGGGCGCTCGGCTCGGGCTCGGCGACGACATCGATGGCGTAGGTCTGGCCGTAGGCGTGCGTGCCGTGGCTGGGGGTGCGGTCGGCCGGGCTGTTCAGCGCGGACCAGCGGCCGGTGACGGGCGGCGCGACCTCGACGGGCTCGCGGGCGGCGCGGGGGCTGTCCGGGGCGCCGCCCCAGCGATGGGCCACGACGAGGATCACATAGGACAGGACGAGCGGCAGGAAGTTCCACCACATGGGATGGCCCAGGCCCAGGGTGAGGTCGGCGATCACCAGGGCGAGGAAGGTCAGGTGCAGTGCGCGGTAGACGATCTTGACGAGCTTGCGTCCGGACATCGTTTCCCCAGTTCGGTCGCTGTTACGGACGGGCCGCGGACAACGCCACCAGCAGCGGTACGACCCGCCCCGGCGGCACCTCGTATCGGCCCCGTCCTGTCGTGTGCAGCCAGCCCGTGCCGGTGAGCTGGCGCAGGTGGTGGTAGATCTGGCCGGTCGTGCCGACCTCGTCGGGCTCGGCCAGTTCGGCCGCGGTGCGCCGGCCGCCGAGGATCTCGCGGAGCAGCCGCAGCCGGACCGGATGACCGAGCGCCGCGAACGACTCGGCGGCCGTGGCCCAGTCGTCGTCCAGCAGCCCCTCGGTCAGCGTCCCGTGCTGCCACTCGTACTGCTCCCCGGTCGGCAGCCGGACGGCGCCGGTGAACAGCACTCCTCCGTCGACCGCCTTCAGCTCGGCCAGCTGCTCCTTGAACCCTTCCAGGGCCCAGAAGTCTCCCTCGCCAAGGCGGGGAGCGGTGTGCTGCGCGCTTTCCAGCGCGGCCAGTCGTCGCTCCAGGTCGGCGACGCGTTCTTCGAGTTCCACACCTCGATATTACGGAACTACGTAATTACGTGCAAGCGGCGGAACGGGGCGGACAGGGGGCCCGCGCACGCCGAAGCCCCCGACCGGCGGACCGGACGGGGGCTTCGAGGGAGGTTCGGAACTCAGGCCAGCAGCGCCGGAATGGTCTCCTCGTGGGCCTTGCGCAGCTCCTCCAGGCCGAGCGCGAACTCGCCCTGGACGTCCACCGAGTCACCGTCGACGACACCGATGCGGGTGACCGGCAGACCCCGCGCCCCGCACATGTCGTTGAAGCGGACCTCTTCGGAGCGCGGCACGGCGACGACCGCACGCCCCGCCGACTCGGAGAAGAGGAAGGTGAAGGCGTCGAGCCCGTCCGGTACGACCAGACGCGCGCCCTTGCCGCCGAGCAGCGCCGACTCCACGACCGCCTGGATCAGACCGCCGTCGGACAGGTCGTGCGCGGAGTCGATCATGCCGTCGCGGGAGGCGGAGATCAGGATCTCGGCGAGCAGCCGCTCCCGCTCCAGGTCCACCTGCGGGGGCAGGCCGCCGAGGTGGTCGTGGATCACCTGCGACCAGGCCGAGCCGCTGAACTCCTCACGCGTGTCGCCGAGGAGGTAGAGCAGCTGGCCCTCCTCCTGGAAGGCGACCGGCGTGCGCCGGGCCACGTCGTCGATGACGCCGAGGACCGCGACGACCGGGGTCGGGTGGATGGCCGCCTCGCCCGTCTGGTTGTAGAGCGAGACGTTGCCGCCCGTGACCGGCGTGCCCAACTGCTGGCAGGCGTCGGCCAGTCCGCGCACGGCCTCCGCGAACTGCCACATCACCGCCGGGTCCTCGGGCGAGCCGAAATTCAGGCAGTCGGAGACGGCGAGCGGCTTGGCGCCGGTCGTGGCGACGTTGCGGTACGCCTCGGCCAGCGCCAACTGGGCGCCGTGGTACGGGTCCAGCTTGGCGTAACGGCCGTTGCCGTCGGTCGCGATGGCGACGCCGAGGCCGGTCTCCTCGTCGATGCGGATCATGCCGGAGTCCTCGGGCTGGGCGAGGACGGTGTTGCCCTGCACGAAGTGGTCGTACTGCGAGGTGACCCACTTCTTGGACGCCTGGTTGGGTGACGCCACAAGCTTCAGGACCTGGTCCTTCAGCTCCTCGGACGTCCCCGGCCGGGGCAGCTTGTTCGCGTCGTCGGCCTGGAGCTCGTCCTGCCAGGACGGGCGGGCGTACGGGCGCTCGTAGACCGGGCCCTCGTGCGCGACCGTGCGCGGGTCGACGTCGACGATCTTGCCGCCGTGCCAGTAGATCTCCAGCCGGTCGCCGTCGGTGACCTCACCGATGACGGTGGCGATGACGTCCCACTTCTCGCAGATCTCCAGGAAGCGGTCGACCTTCGCCGGCTCGACGACCGCGCACATGCGTTCCTGCGACTCGCTCATGAGGATCTCCTCGGGCGAGAGCGTGGAGTCGCGCAGCGGTACGTCGTCGAGGGTGACGCGCATGCCGCCGGAGCCGTTGGAGGCGAGCTCGGACGTGGCGCAGGACAGGCCGGCGGCGCCGAGGTCCTGGATGCCGACGACCAGCTTCTCCTTGAACGCCTCCAGGGTGCACTCGATGAGCAGCTTCTCCTGGAAGGGGTCGCCGACCTGGACGGCGGGACGCTTGGACGGCTTGGCGTCGTCGAAGGTCTCCGAGGCGAGGATCGAGGCGCCGCCGATGCCGTCACCGCCGGTCCGGGCCCCGTACAGGATGACCTTGTTGCCCGCGCCGGACGCCTTCGCGAGGTGGATGTCCTCGTGCCGCATCACACCGATGGCACCGGCGTTGACCAGCGGGTTGCCCTGGTAGCAGGCGTCGAAGACGACCTCGCCGCCGATGTTGGGCAGGCCCAGGCAGTTGCCGTAGCCGCCGATTCCGGCGACGACACCCGGGAGCACCCGCTTGGTGTCGGGGTGATCGGCCGCGCCGAACCGCAGCGGGTCGACGACGGCGACGGGCCGCGCGCCCATCGCGATGATGTCGCGCACGATGCCGCCCACACCCGTGGCCGCGCCCTGGTAGGGCTCGACGTACGACGGGTGGTTGTGCGACTCGACCTTGAAGGTGACCGCGTAGCCCTGGCCGACGTCCACGACGCCGGCGTTCTCGCCGATGCCGACGAGGAGCGCGTCCGACTGGGGCGCCTTCTCGCCGAACTGGCGCAGGTGCACCTTCGACGACTTGTACGAGCAGTGCTCGGACCACATGACGGAGTACATGGCGAGCTCGGCGCCGGTGGGCCGGCGGCCGAGGATCTCCACGACCCGCTCGTACTCGTCCTTCTTCAGGCCGAGTTCGGCCCAGGGCAGCTCGACGTCGGGGGTCGCGGCCGCGTGCTCGACCGTGTCCAGAGGCGTCCGGCTCATGCGTTGACCAGCTTCTTGAGGATCGAGGTGAAGAAGGGGAGGCCGTCGGTGCGGCCGGTGCCGATGAGCGGCTCGACGGCGTGCTCGGGGTGCGGCATGAGGCCGACCACGTTTCCGGCCTCGTTGGTGACGCCGGCGATGTCCCGCTGCGAGCCGTTGGGGTTGCCGTATCCATCAGCGGCTTCGCCGCGGACCAGGTACCGGAAGGCGACGCGGCCCTCGGCCTCCAGCTGGTCGAGCGTGTACGCGTCGGCGACGTACTGCCCGTCGTTGTTCTTCAGCGGGATTTGGATCTCCTGGCCGGCCGTGTAGTCGGTGGTCCAGGAGGTCTCGGCGTTCTCCACGCGCAGCTTCTGGTCACGGCAGATGAAGTGCAGGTGGTCGTTGCGCAGCATCGTGCCCGGCAGCAGATGGGCCTCGGTGAGGATCTGGAAGCCGTTGCAGATGCCGAGCACCGGCAGACCGGCCTTCGCCTGCTCCAGCAGGGGCTCCATCACCGGCGAGAAACGGGCGATGGCTCCGGCGCGCAGATAGTCGCCGTAGGAGAAACCGCCGCACAGCACCACCGCGTCGACCTGCTTGAGGTCCTTGTCCTTGTGCCACAGGGCTACGGGTTCGGCGCCCGCGAGCCGGATCGCACGCTGTGTGTCCCGGTCGTCCAGAGAGCCCGGGAAAGTGACGACGCCAATACGAGCGGTCACTTCACGGCCTCCGCGACTTCCTCGACGCGGACGGTGAAGTCCTCGATCACGGTGTTGGCGAGGAAGGATTCCGCAAGATCGTGGATGCGGGCGAGCGCGGCCTCGTCGACCGGCCCCTCAACTTCCAGTTCGAAACGCTTTCCCTGACGGACGTCCGAGATGCCTTCGAAACCCAGACGCGGCAGTGCGCGCTGCACCGCCTGGCCCTGGGGGTCGAGGATCTCCGGCTTGAGCATGACGTCGACTACGACGCGTGCCACGTGCACTCCCGGTGGTGTGGTGCTGAGCAGGTTCCTGCAGTGGTTTCAGACTACCTGCACAAAATTTCTACGCGCGTCGACTTGTAGGAAGCTACGTGACTGCAGTCACGAGCAGGGGTCGGGGCGCCCGTCGGCGAAAAGTTCCGGAAAAGATCCCGGATCGACACCCGATACCTATTGCGCCCGCCCGTCTCCCACCACCACCCTTCCATCGAAGTCACTTCCGCTCCCCCTTGATTTCTGACACGCGGGAGGATTTAGTCGAGCTTCACATTGCATTGTCGGGCACGGTACAAATGAATTGTCAGCGTGCCGTACGAAGGGACCGATATTCGTGGCGCAGAAGGTCGTGGTCACTCTCTTTGACGACATCGACGGCTCAGAAGCGGCGGAAACGATCGCCTTCGGACTCGACGGCAAGTCGTACGAGATCGACCTGAATGAAGCCAATGCCGAGAAACTGCGTAAGGCGCTCGCGCCGTACGTGGACGCCGGCCGCAAGCGGTCGAAGTCAGGCAAGGCGTACAAGCAGACCGAGGTGGCCCCGGACCCGGCGGCCGTCCGGGCCTGGGCCCAGGCCAACAAGATGGAGGTGCCGGCCCGCGGCCGGATCCCCAAGAAGGTCTACGAGGCCTTCGCCTCCGCGCAGTGAGGTGACCGGAAGGGTGTCCTCAGGGCCCGTCAGCGGGCCCTGAGGACAGTCGACTTGGACGGGGGGCGCAACCGACTTGCGCTACCCCCCTGCCGATCAGCTAATGTCTGGGACACGCCGCCGGGCGGGACGGAAAAGTCCAGCTCGCAGGGCATGCGGGTGTAGTTCAGTAGTAGAACATCCCCCTTCCAGGGGGAAGGCGCAGTGTGCAATTCCTGTCACCCGCTCTGCATCGGCCGTACGGACCACTGTTGTGGATCAGGTAGGCTGGTGCTCGCACCGATCGGTGAGAGCCGGTCGGAGGCAATGCGGACGTAGCTCAGTTGGTAGAGCGCAACCTTGCCAAGGTTGAGGTCGCGAGTTCGAGCCTCGTCGTCCGCTCTGATGAAAGCCCCGGTCCTTCGGACCGGGGCTTTTTCGTGTTTCCCGAGGCCCGCGTCTGCGCCTGACATTTGTCATGCCGAGTGGTGACAGCGCGCACTGCTGCCGGGCCCCCGCCGCGGGGACGCTGATGTCATGAACATCGACGAACGCGAACACGTGATTGAGGTCACCGACCTGCGGCGTGTGTACGGGGGCGGGTTCGAGGCGGTACGCGGCATCTCCTTCTCCGTGGACCGCGGGGAGGTCTTCGCACTGCTCGGCACCAATGGCGCCGGCAAGACATCGACCGTGGAGCTGCTCGAGGGACTCGCCCCGCCCTCCGGGGGGCGGGTGCGGGTGCTGGGACACGACCCCTGCGCCGAGCGGGCCGCCGTACGGCCGCGGACCGGGGTGATGCTGCAGGAAGGGGGCTTTCCGTCCGAGCTGACGGTCATCGAGACCGCGCGGATGTGGGCGGGCTGCGTCAGCGGGGCACGGCCGCCGCTGGAGGTGCTGGAGCGGGTCGGGCTGGCCGGGAAGGCCGGTGTCCGGGTCAAGCAGCTGTCCGGGGGTGAGCGGCGGCGACTGGACCTGGCGCTCGCGCTGCTCGGCGACCCCGAGGTGCTGTTCCTGGACGAGCCGACGACCGGACTGGACGCCGAAGGGCGCCGGGACACCTGGGAGTTGGTGCGGGCGCTGCGTGACGCCGGGACGACCGTGCTGCTGACCACGCACTACCTGGAGGAGGCCGAGGACCTCGCCGACCGGCTCGCGATCCTGCACGAGGGGCGGATCGCGGCCACCGGGACACCGGCCGAGGTGACCGCGGCCCAGCCCTCGCGGATCTCCTTCGAGCTGCCCGAGGGCTACTTCCTCGGCGACCTGCCGCCGCTGGCCGAGCTCGGCGTGTCCGGGCACGAGGTGCACGGCCGGGTCATCCGGCTACGGACCCGGCAGCTGCAACGGGCGGCGACCCGGCTGCTGGTCTGGGCCGAACAGGCCGGGGTGGAGCTGCACCGGCTCGATGTGCGCTCCGCCTCGCTGGAAGAGGCGTTCCTGGGGATCGCGCGGGACGCCTCCGCGGCCTCCGACGGGACGGCGACGAAGAAGAAGGCGACGAAGGAGTACGCGGCATGAGCGGCACGGTCACCACCCCGGCGGGCCGGATGACGGCGCTGGCCCGCGCCGAGCTGACGCTGCTCGGACGCAGCAGAGGGACTCTCGTCGCCGCCCTGTTCGTGCCGCTGGTCCTGCCGTTCAGCGTGTGGTCCGCGACCAAGGACATGGACCTGGAGAAGTCCGGCCTGACCCCCGGCACCGTCGTCCTGCCCGCCGCGATCGGGTTCTCGCTCCTCTTCGCGGTGTACGGCGCCCTCGTCGGCGTCTTCACCGCCCGGCGCGAGGAACTCGTCCTCAAGCGGCTGCGCACCGGCGAGCTGCGGGACACCGAGATCCTCGCCGGGTCCGCGCTGCCGGCGGTCGCCACGGGACTGGTGCAGTCCCTTGTGCTGGCGGTGGGCTGCATGGTCCTGCTGGACATGCCCGCGCCGCCGGCCCCCTATCTCGCCGTGCCGGCGCTGCTGCTGGGCCTGGTGCTGTGCGCCTCGCTGGCGGCGGTCACCTCGGCGTTCACCCGCACCACCGAGAGCGCCCAGGTCACCACGCTGCCGGTGGTGATGGTCTCGATGCTCGGCTCCGGCATGGCCGTCCCGCTGGAGGTGCTGCCCGACAAGGTGGCCTCGGTGTGCGAACTGCTGCCGCTGACCCCGGTGATCACGCTGGTGCGCGGCGGCTGGACCGGGGAGCTGGCGGCGGGCGAGGCGCTGGGGGCGGTGGCGACCGCCCTGGCCTGGACGGCCGTCGGCGTGTTTGCTGTACGGCGGTGGTTCAGGTGGGAGCCACGGCGGTGACGTAGGGACACAGGGGGAGAGCGGCGGGATGCGCGGGCCGGGGAAGTGGTGGCGGAGCAAGAGCACACCGGCGAAGGTGGAGACCTACACACGGTCGTCGTTCCACTTCTTCGCGGCGGCCGAGGTCGTGTCGGCCACGGTGCCGATGGCCGAGGCCCGGCACGAGCTGACGGGCTGGCTGATGCTCATGGTGTGCCTGCACGCGGCCCTGTGTTCGCTGACCGTGTCCCGGGCGCTGAGCTGGGTGTGCGGCCGGGGTGGGCAGCCCGTACGGCTGCTGTGGACGCTCGGCGCGGTGACCGCGACGATCGCTGTCACGGCCCTCGCCATCGCCGAGCGCGGTCCGGACGGGGCCGCGCCCGCGGCCAACGGGGCCTTCGGCGTCGTCCTCACTTTCGGCCTGGGCATGATCGCGCTGGGGGTGGGCAGCCGACGGCGGGTGTCCGCCCTTGTCACCGGGTTCGCGGCGGCCACCGGACTGCTCGCCCTCCTGCTGGGGCAGCCCGCCCTGTCCGCGCTGGTCAGAGCGCTGCTGGTGCTGATCAGCGGCGCGTTCATCGCCTTCACCGCGGTCTTCTCGGTCTGGCTGCTCAGGGCCGTCTACGAACTCGACGAGGCCCGCGAGACCCGCGCCCGGCTCGCGGTCGCCGAGGAACGGCTGCGGTTCGGGCGGGATCTGCACGATGTGATGGGCCGGAATCTGGCGGTCATCGCCCTCAAGAGCGAGCTGGCGGTGCAGCTGGCGCGGCGCGACCGGCCGGAGGCCGTGGAGCAGATGATCGAGGTGCAGCGGATCGCGCAGGAGTCGCAGCGCGAGGTGCGCGATGTCGTACGGGGCTACCGCGAGGCCGACCTGGAGGTCGAACTCGCCGGAGCCCAGGGCGTGTTGACGGCGGCCGGGATCCGGTGCGAGGTGACCGGGAAGGCGGCCGGGCTGCCCGTCGAGGTGCAGTCGGCGCTGGCCTGGGTCGTGCGGGAGGCGACCACCAATGTGCTGCGGCACGGGGACGCCGGGCGATGCGCGGTGGGAGTGCGGGTGACGGAAGGGCACGTGGTGTTGACGGTGGAGAACGACGGTGCGGCCGGAGCCCCCGACGGGGGTGGGGGCTCCGGTCTGGCCGGGCTGCGGGAGCGGCTGGCGGCGGTGGACGGGACGCTGGCGGCCGGACGCGTCGGCGAGGGCGAGTTCCGGCTGGTGGCGGAGGTGCCGCTGGCGGCCGGCCTGCGGGAGGTCACCGTATGACCGCGACCGCCGCGGTGCGGCTGCTGCTCGCCGACGACGAGCATCTGATCCGGGGCGCGCTCGCCACCCTGCTGTCCCTGGAGGACGACCTCGTGATCGTCGCCGAGGCCGCCACCGGTCCCGAGGCGCTGGCGATGGCCCGGGCCCACGAGCCCGACGTCGCCGTGCTGGATCTCCAGATGCCCGGCGCGGACGGTGTGAAGGTCGCCACATCCCTGCGTGCCGAACTGCCCGGCTGCAAGGTGCTGATCGTGACCAGTCACGGGCGGCCCGGGCATCTGAAGCGGGCGTTGGAGGCCGGTGTGCGCGGGTTCGTCCCGAAGACCGTCAGCGCTCAGCGGCTCGCGGAGATCATCCGGACCGTGCACGCCGGAAACCGTTACGTCGACCCGGAGTTGGCCGCCGACGCGATCGCCGCCGGGGACTCGCCGCTGACCGCGCGGGAGGCGGAGGTGCTGGAACTGGCCGCCGACGGGGCGCCCGTCGCGGAGATCGCGGAGCGGGCCGCGCTGTCGCAGGGGACCGTGCGGAACTATCTGTCCTCGGCCGTCTCCAAGCTGGGGGCGGAGAACCGGCACGCGGCGGTGCGGCTCGCACGGGAGCGAGGTTGGGTATAGTGGTTCTCGCGCCACGGCGCATGCGAACGTAGCTCAGTTGGTAGAGCGCAACCTTGCCAAGGTTGAGGTCGCGAGTTCGAACCTCGTCGTTCGCTCCAGATCAAGGCCCCGGTCATCGACCGGGGCCTTTGTCATGCGGATCAGGTCATGCGGGTCAGCTCCAGCTCGTGCCCGTCAGCCGCTCGTACGCCTCCACGTACTTCGCGCGGGTCGCGTCCACGACGTCCTGCGGCAGCGGCGGCGGGGGCTGCTCGCTCCTGCGGTCCCAGCCGGAGGCCGGCGAGGTCAGCCAGTCACGCACGAACTGCTTGTCGTACGACGGCTGCGCGCGGCCCGGCTCCCACTGGTCGGCGGGCCAGAAGCGGGAGGAGTCCGGGGTGAGGATCTCGTCGGCGATGACGAGCGTGTCCCCATCGAAGCCGAACTCGAACTTGGTGTCCGCGAGGATGATGCCGCGCTCGCGGGCGATGTCCCGGCCGCGGGCGTAGACAGCGAGGGTCGCCTGGCGCAGCCGGGCGGCGGTGTCGGCGCCGACCTGGCGGGCGACCTCCTCGTAGGAGACGTTCTCGTCGTGCTCGCCGACGGCGGCCTTGGTGGCCGGGGTGAAGATCGGGGCGGGCAGCTCGGAGCCGTCGACGAGGCCCTCGGGGAGGGCGAGGCCACAGACGGTGCGGGACTCGTCGTACTCCACCAGGCCGGAGCCGGTGAGGTAGCCGCGGGCCACGGCCTCCACCGGGACCATCTTCAGGGACTTGCAGACGAGGGTGCGGCCCGCCCAGTCGGCGGGGGCGCCGGCGGGCAGGTCGGTGCTCACCACATGGTTGGGGATCAGATCGGCGATCTGGTCGAACCACCACAGGGAGAGCTGGGTGAGCACGCGGCCCTTGTCGGGGATCTCGGTCGGCAGCACCCAGTCGTATGCGGAGATGCGGTCGCTGGCGACCATCACGAGGTCGCCCGCCTCGTTCCGGTACAGCTCGCGCACCTTGCCGGTGTGCAGATGCACCAAGCCCGGAACCTGGATCGGCTCAGGCTTTTCTACGAATCCGGACACGGTTCCTCCCCGTGGTTGAATCCAAAAGGGCGCCCGCAGGGCTCGAACAGGGTGGTGGTGGGAGACGGGCGGGCCAATGGCTCGATTCTCCCGTATGCCGGAGATCGGCCGGTGACGGGGGGTGCTTCAGCGGAGTTCAGTCACGTTTGCAGATGCGGTCGAGGAGATTCGCGGTGGCGCGCTGGACACGGGTGTCGACGTGGCCCGGGCGGTCCAGCGCCGGGGACCAGGCGAACGTCCCGGAAGCGAAGACCAGGGCGCCGGACGGGGCTCGGTAGAGGGACGTCTCCTGGTGGCGGACCACGCCCTCCCGGTCGGCGTACGGCGAGTGGGCGAGCAGGATGCGCTCCTCGTGGTCGGGCAGCTGGGTGCGCGGGAAGTAACGGTCCGCCTCGCCCGCGACCATGCCCGCGATCTCGTCGCCCTCGTGCGCGCCGGTCGCCTCCCACAGCCAGTGGTCGGCGTTGCGGACGATCAGGGGGTGCGGCTCGGGGACATGGCCCGCGTACTGGATGCCGATCACCTCCTGCTCGGGGCGGTCGATCTCGCGCCAGAGCACCGCGCGGCCGGGGCCCTTGCGTTTGCGGCAGGTGAGCAGTCGGTCGGGGACGCCGGACGGAGAGGGGCCCAACTCCACCTGCCAGTACATGGTGTTGGCCGAGAGGAAGACCAGCGACGTGCCGTTCTCGCGGGCGAGCTCCACGGTGCGGCGCATGTTCGACGACCAGTACTCGTCGTGGCCGGGGAAGACCAGGCCGCGGTAGCGGGTGGGGTCGACGTGTCCGGCGTGCAGGTCGCGGGCGTCGGCGTAGGCGAGGTCGTAGCCGTAGCGCTCGGCCCAGCGGATGAAGTCGTAGGCGTGGCCGACGTGCAGGGGCAGGCCCGCGCCCGCGTACGGGCGGTCGAAGGAGACGGTGGTGGCGGCGTCGGCCTCACCGAGCAGCCGGCCGTCCTCGTCCCAGGCGTGATAGAGGCTGGCGCCGATGCGGCCGTCCTCGGGATACAGGTTGTACGCCTGCCAGGTGACGTCGGGCAGGAGCAGCAGCAGGTCCGCGGGGTGCTTGTCCCGCACGGTGAAGGGGATGTGGGAGCGGTAGCCGTCGGCGGTGGTGAGGACGGCGACATACGCCCCGATGCTCCAGAACGAGGGGACCTGGAGGCGCCAGGACAGCCACCAGTGGTGGCAGGAGACCGTGCGGTCGGCGGTGAGCGGCGGGGGCTGCACGATGCCGGACAGCCGTGGGCTGGTGGTGATCTTGGCCGCGCCGTCGCCGCCGTAGTGGCCGATGCGGTAGACGTCGACGGCGAATTCCTGGGGCGGGTCGACGGTGATGTGGAAGTCGACGGCCTCGCCGGGGGCGACCGCGCCGGTCGAGGTGAAGCCCTTGATCTGGCGGTGGATGTCGTCGGCCGAGCGCGGGCCGGCGCTTCGCGGGGCCGGGACTCGGGGGGTGCCCGCCGTCGGGGGGTGGGCCTGTCCGTCGACGTACCAGGGGACGACCTGGCCGGTGTCGTCGAAGTACGTCACGTTGCCGCGCAGCCAGGGGACGGGGCCCTGGCCGAAGGGGTCCGTCACGGCGTGCGCGAGTGCTCCGGACTCCCAGCGGCGGATCTGCTCCGACCCCATGGCCATACCCCTCCCTCGTTCCCCCGTGGTGGTGCGCCCAGCGTTCGTGTGTGGTGCCGGTCGGTGCCGGCTGGTGCCGGTTGTCTGTCTGTCGTGCCGGTTGTCTGTCTGTCGTGTCGGCTGCCGGATGGCGTAAGCCCTTGCCATATGCGCTATCGCGATCCCAGCACATCACATTGCGCACGCATCCTGTCACTATTCGTTGCGAATTGGCCGAAAGTGGAACCGGGGCCTCCGGCCGTATACGGCGCCCGCGGCCGTGCCGGGCTGATCCGCTCGGGCCGCTAGGGCTGCTCAGACGAGGCGCACCGGCTTCTCCGGACGTATCCCCGACTCCAGCAACCAGGCGCGCAGGGGCGCCGGATCGCCGTCCTCGATGAGGCTGAGAACCCTGGGGGTCAGGTCGGCGGCTCTTTCCCCGTTGATCAGCAGCGTGGGGCCGTCGAGCCAGTCCAGACCGGGGGCCGCGCCCGCGGTGTCCATCGCGGCACAGCACACCATCGCCGTCACATGGTCCGTCAGCAACTCGCGCGCCGTGCGCGGCGGCTGGAGCGGGAAGAGCGGGAGCGCCCCGATGTCCAGAAGCGTGGTGCCGGGGGCGGGGGACGCCGTGTGCTCCGCCGGGGCCGCGGCCTCCTCGCGGGCCAGCTCGGCGGTCAGGCAGGCGGCGAGGGCGGAGCTGCGCTCGGTTTCCTCGTCTTCCGGGGCGGGGTCTTCGGCCATGGATGTGTAGGGGGGCTTGGGTGCCTTCGGGGGGCGGGGGTGCGGGGCGTCGGTGCCAGCGGAGGCGTCGGAGGCGTCAGAGGCGTCGGCCTGCTGTTCGTCCCTCTCGGGGTGGGGGCCCGTGGGCAGCGGGGTGGTGGTGAAGGCCGGCGGGAGCGACAGGTGCTCCAGGACCCGGGACAGGGTCGGCGCCTCGGAGCCCGGGGAGCCGCCGTCGGTGGTGCGGCGGACGCCCAGGGCGTCCAGGACGCGGTGCAGGCGGGCCGCGTCGGTGCGCCACTTACGGTCGACGACCTCCTCCGGGTACTCCTGCCAGTCCACCGGGGACCAGTCGGGACCGGACTCCGCGGGGCCGCCGTGGAAGAGGCGGGCGGCCAGGAGCGAGGCGGCCGCGTCGACCGCGCCGGGCTCTTCCAGGAGGTCACAGGCGGGGCGCTCCCCCAGCCGGGACGCGAAGCCCTCGGCCAGACGGTCCCGGCGGGAGAGCTCGGTGAGCGCGGCGACGACGCCGGCGTCCAGCCGGGACGGCCAGCGCCCCATCCGCCAGGCCGGCAGCGCCACCCGCGTCAGCAGCCGGTCCCAGCCCGCGTACGCCAGCCCGACCTGTTCCTGGGCGACGATCCGCAGCCCGTAATCCACAGCCTGTGCACGCTCGGCCGCCGCCGCGGCCACGCCCCGCTCCATCTCGGTCGCGTGCTCCCGGCAACTGCGCAACAGCAGCCGGGCGATCCAGCCCAGGCCCGCACACGCCGCCCGTGACCCCGGGCAGCGGCCACGCGTCGAGGCGACGGCCACCGCGGCGTCCAGGCCCCGGACGAAGCGCCGGGCCAGGGCTATGTCCGGGTGGGCGGAAGGTCCCGTACCGGCGACGACCGGGGCCAGGACCGCGCGCAGCTCCCCGACCCGCATCCACCACAGGAACGGGGAGCCGATCACGAGGACCGGGGCGGCGGGCGTACGGCGATGGGGGCCGCGCAGGCCCGGCCCGCGCGGGCCGCCGAGCTCGTCGCGGTCCACCGCCGGGGGCGGGCCGTGCGACGGGTGGGTGCGGTCCTCCAGCCAGCTGTCGCAGTCCGGGGTGAGCGCTATCGCGGACGGGGCGGGCACGCCCAGGCGGTCGGCGAGGTCGCGCACCAGCCGGTACAGGTCCGGGGCCTGCTCCTCGGCTATCGGCACCGTCGGGCTGACGGCGGGCCGGGAGCGGGCGACGACCAGGGCGACGACGGCGGCGATGAGCAGGACGAGGGCGGCGACGGGCGTCACCACCCAGCGGGCGGCTTGCCAGCCCGGGCCGACGAGGTGGCCGGTGGAGGCGCCCACGAGCAGCACCACGGCGACCGCGGCCGGCAGCAGGGCGACGGCGAGCGCACGGCTGCGGATGCGCAGCACGGCGAGCGCACGGGCACGTGCTGCCTGCGCACCGACCTCCACACCCATACCGGTCACGCCGGACCTCACCCCCTCCGCGCTGCCCTGGCCGTCCGAACTGTCCTGGCTTTGCTCACTCCCCCACTGTGGCACCCGCCACTGACATCGCAATGCCGGTGGGCCAAGTGCCGGAACGCTTGCGCCGCACCCTAGTTGGGGCCTTGGCCCACGTCAGCCGGATGGGGCATCGGTCACTCGATGGAATGGCTTTGGGGAGAGGTGGATGACGGAACGCGAGGATCAGGCCCCGAATCCTGAGACGGGTTCGGGGCCTGGGGGGTTCATCGGGGGTGGGGGGTGTTCCTGGCCATTGGTGGGTGGCCGGGGTGGGTGGGCTGGGGGGCCTGGGGTGGGTGCCGGGGTGGGTGCCGGGGGTGGGTGCCCGGGGTGGGTGCCCGGGAGCGGGGGCGGGTGCCCGAAGTGGGGGCCCGGGGTGGATGCCCGGGGTGGATGCCGAGGCGGTCGCCCGGGGTGGATGCTGAGGCGGTCGCCTGGGGCGGGTGCCCGAGGCAGTCGCCTCGTGCGAGTGCCCGGGAGCGGGTACCGAGGCCGTCGCATGGGGCGGGTGCCCGCAGGGTGGGTGCCCGCAGGGCGGGTGCCCGCAGGGTGGGTGCCCGAGGCGGTCCGCCCGGGCGGCTAGTCGCCTGGTGCGAGTGCCCGGGGGGGGGCGAGTGCCCGGGGGGCGAGTGCCCGAGGCCGTCCGCCCCGGAGCGGACAGTCGCCTGGGGTGGTTACTCGCCTGCCGCCGCCTTCGCCGCGATGTCCGTACGGTGCTGGGAGCCGTCGAGACGGATGCGGGCGACGGCCTGATACGCGCGGTCGCGGGCCTCGGTGAGGTCCTTGCCGATCGCCGTGACGGACAGGACCCGGCCACCGGCGCTGACGACCGCGTCGCCGTCGCGCCTGGTGCCGGCATGCAGGACGTACGCGTGCGGGGCGTCCTCGGCGGCCACCTCGTCGAGGCCGGTGATCGGGTCGCCGGTGCGCGGGGTGCCGGGGTAGTTGTGCGAGGCGACGACGACGGTGACCGCGGAGTCCTCGCTCCAGCGCAGCGGCTCCAGATCGGCGAGGTCGCCCTTGGCGGCGGCCAGCAGAACGCCGGCCAGCGGGGTCTTCAGACGGGCCAGGACGACCTGGGTCTCGGGATCGCCGAAACGGGCGTTGAACTCGATGACCCGGACGCCGCGGGAGGTGATCGCGAGGCCGGCGTAGAGCAGGCCGGAGAACGGGGTGCCACGGCGGCGCATCTCGTCGACGGTCGGCTGGAGAACCGTCTCCAGCACCTCGGCGACCAGCTTCGGGTCCGCCCACGGCAGCGGGGAGTACGCGCCCATGCCGCCGGTGTTCGGGCCCTCGTCCCCGTCCAGCGCCCGCTTGAAGTCCTGGGCGGGCTGGAGCGGGACGACCGTCTCGCCGTCGGTGACGGCGAACAGGGAGACCTCGGGGCCGTCGAGGTACTCCTCGATGACGACGCGCTCACAGGCGTTGGCATGCGCCCGGGCCGCCTCGAGATCCTCGGTGACGACGACACCCTTGCCGGCGGCGAGACCGTCGTCCTTGACGACGTACGGAGCACCGAAGGCGTCCAGGGCCTCGTCGACCTCGGCGGGCGTGGTGCAGACGTAGGAGCGGGCCGTCGGGACGCCGGCCGCCGCCATCACGTCCTTCGCGAACGCCTTGGAGCCCTCGAGCTGCGCGGCCTCCCCGGAGGGGCCGAAGACCGGGATGCCCGCCTCGCGCACGGCGTCGGCGACCCCGGCGACCAGCGGCGCCTCCGGGCCCACGACGACAAGACCGGCGCCGAGTTCCGTGGCCAGCGCGGTCACGGCCGCGCCGTCCAGGGCGTCGACCCGGTGCAGCTCGGCGACCTCGGCGATGCCGGCGTTGCCGGGGGCGCAGTGCAGCGCGGTGACGTCGGGGTCGAGGGACAGGGAACGGCACAGGGCGTGTTCGCGGGCGCCGTTTCCGATGACGAGGACCTTCACGGGGGTCAGCCTAACGGGGTTTTTGTGCGGGGCGATGAGGGGCCGGGGGTTGAAGACCTGTAGCTTCCTCCAGGTCACTGCCCCGCGTGCTGTCCGTGTGCCGTCCGTCCCGCTACTCGTTCATGATCTCCTCGACCACCGTCGCCCCCAGCTCCCGCACGATCAACTCGTAGCCCGACAGGGCCGACTCATTGAGATCGGGGTCGTCGTCCTCCGGGATGTCGTCCTCGATGGAGACATGCGGTGGCGGCTCCGGGCTGGAGGAGCGGGGTGCCGGGGTGGAACCGGTGGAACCGCTGGACGCGGTGTACGACGACGCCGAGGCCGGCGGGGACGAGGTGGGTGCCGTGGGCTGGGGTTGGGGTGGTGCCGGGCGCTGACCGGAAGGCGCGCCGCCACCGCCGTAGCCGCTGCTCCCGCTGTTGCCACCGCCGCCGTAGCCGCCGCCACCACCGCCATAACCGCCGGCGCCGCCGCCCGCATGGCCACCGGACCCGCCGCCGCCGAAGCCGGGGGAGCCGCCGGTCGTCGCAGCGGGGGCTGAACCGCCACCCGACGGGTCGACGATCGCCTCGATCTTCCACTGCACGTTGAACTGCTCTGCCAGCGCCTGCCGCAGCACGTCCTCGCTGCCGCTGCTGGTGAAGTTGTCACGCGCTCCGGCGTTGACGAAGCCGAGTTGGAGAGTGGTGCCGTCGAAGCCGGACACCTGGGCGTTCTGGCTGAGCAGGATCCACGTGAAGCGGCGACGGTTCTTGACCGCCTCCAGGATGTTCGGCCAGAGCATGCGGGGGTCGAGGCCGCCGCTCGGAGGCGCGTAGGCGGGTGCCGCGCCCGCGGTGGGGGCGGGGGGCGGGGGTGCCGCGGGCGTCGAGTGAGTCGAGGGCTGCGCTGAGGGTGTGGAGGTGCCCTGCGCAGCCGCTGGGGGCTGGGCGCCGCCGCCCGCCGGGCTCGCCGTGGGCCAGCCGCCG